>NZ_JBEXPT010000024.1:0-64682 GCF_040612195.1 Streptomyces sp. NPDC006450
CGGGGGGGGGCTCGGTTCCCTCTAGCCCGGGGGGCGGCGCGCCTGCTCGCCCGGCGGCGGGTGCTCGGGGGTCCCGCCCGACCCGCCCCCCGGCCCTCAGGTGGTGCTCTAGGCAGGCAGCAGGGCCTCGATCGCCGCGATGACCTCGGCGGACTCGGGCTCCGTGCGCGGGCGGAAGCGGGCCACGACCTCGCCCGCGGGGGAGATCAGGAACTTCTCGAAGTTCCAGGTGATGTCACCGGCCTCGCCCTCGGCGTCCGGGACCTTCACCAGCTCCTCGTAGAGCGGGTGCCGGTTCTCGCCGTTGACGTCGGTCTTCTCCAGCATCGGGAAGGTGACGCCGAAGCCGGCGGCGCAGAACGTCTGGATGTCTTCGGCGTTGCCCGGCTCCTGCCCGCCGAACTGGTTGCACGGCACACCGATGACGGTGAAGCCCTTCTCCTCGTACGTGAACTGCAGACGGGCCAGGCCCGAGTACTGAGGGGTGAGACCGCACTGCGAGGCGGTGTTCACGAGCAGGATCGCCTTGCCCTTGTGCGCGGCGAGGCTGGTGGGCTCGTCGGACAGGGTGGTCAGCGGGATGTCGTACAGGCTCATCAAGCTCTCCTCGGCAGGCAACACACGTAAGACCCCCCGAGCCTAGGCCCCCATGCGGAGAAGGTCCTCCGCCGGGTCGTTGACCGGCTGGGGCATGCCCGTGAGGTCCATGACGAAGAGCGGTATCCCGAGGTCGTCCGCGCGGGCGCGGGCGTCCTCCGTATATCCGGCGAGCGAGAAGTAGACGCTGGTCGCGCAGGCCGTGAGCCCGTTCAGCCAGACGCACTCCACCGCCCGCAGCCCGGCCGGGGCCGTGGTCGGGTCCACCTGGGCGACCAGACCGGGGGCCCGCAGGTCCACCGCCGCCGACGGGATCGGCCGCCCGTCGGGCTGGCGCACGTCCTGGAAGCCGAGCCACCGCAGGTACAGCGCGGCGGTGACCACCGCGTCCCGGGCGGTACGGATGGTCACGGGCCGGAAGGCGGGACGGGGCACCGCGGGGTCGGCCGGACTCGTGCCGCCCGGACTCGTGCCGCCCGGACTCGTGCCGCCCGGGGTGCGCACCGAGTCGTCCAACGGGCCGTGCGGCGGGCCGGGCGCCGGATCGCGTGTCGGGCCGGGGGGTGAAGCGGGTGCCGGAGCCGCGGCAGGCGACCCCGCGGGCCACCCCGGCCGCCCGGGTGTTTCCGCTGCGCGAGGAGGAGTGCGTACATCCCCACCGGAGGCCCTGGCCGAGGGACCGACCCCGCCCGCCGGCTCCAGCGGATGCACCGGAACCAGCACCACCGTCCCGCAGGAGGTGCACCCCACCTCCGGATGCGGCCACTCGCTCTCCCGGCCGCAGGCCTCGCACCGCACCGCGACCCAGCTTTCCGTCCAGGTGCGGTGGGTCAGCTCCCGGGGCGGTGACGTCAGGTCCAGGGGAGGGACGACCGGGTTCCCGCAGGCGCAGGGGAAGACCGGGGCGGCGTAGCCGTTCTCGCGCAGGCACGCCGGGCAGCGCACCGGTACCGCATCCGCCATGAGAACCGGACCCCCTTCGTCGCTGTGCGTAGGCCCATGGTCCACCATCAGCCACCGCAGGGGCGGGCAGACCCCCGATTTTCGGCCGGGCACTGGATTTTCGTACAACTCACTGCCCCATCGGCGGCTTTTGGTGGGTTCCGGGGTGCCGCACCGCCTTGACGTTGTGGGGAGTCGCCGCTTAGCTTGTTCCGTATAGCAGAACAAAACTTCCGGATTACGGAAAAGCCTGACCGCCAGACCCGCAGGAGAACTCGATGCCTCGTATGACAGCCGCCGCCGCTGCAGTGGAGATCCTCAAGCTTGAGGGTGTCGAACAAGCGTTCGGCGTCCCCGGTGCTGCGATCAACCCGTTCTACCGCGAGCTCAAGAACGTGGGCGGGATCGCTCACACGCTGGCCCGCCACGTCGAGGGTGCCTCGCACATGGCCGAGGGGTACACCCGCGCCAAGGCCGGCAACATCGGCGTCTGCATCGGCACCTCGGGCCCGGCCGGCACCGACATGATCACCGGCCTGTACTCCGCGATCGCGGACTCCATCCCGATCCTGTGCATCACCGGTCAGGCTCCGGTCTCGAAGCTCCACAAGGAGGACTTCCAGGCCGTCGACATCGCCTCGATCGCCAAGCCGGTCACCAAGAAGGCGACGACCGTCCTGGAGGCCGCCCAGGTTCCGGGCGTGTTCCAGGAGGCCTTCCACCTGATGCGCTCCGGCCGTCCGGGCCCGGTCCTGATCGACCTCCCGATCGACGTCCAGCTGACCGAGATCGAGTTCGACCCCGAGACCTACACGCCGCTGCCGGTCTACAAGCCGAGCGCCAGCCGCGCCCAGGCCCGCAAGGCCCTGCAGTTCCTGCTCGAGTCCGAGCGTCCGCTGATCGTCGCCGGTGGCGGCATCATCAACGCCGACGCCTCCGACCTGCTGGTCGAATTCGCCGAGCTGACGAACGTCCCGGTCATCTCCACCCTCATGGGCTGGGGCGTCATCCCGGACGACCACGAGCTGGCCGCCGGTATGGTCGGTGTCCAGACCTCGCACCGCTACGGCAACGCGACGTTCCTCGAGTCGGACTTCGTCTTCGGCATCGGCAACCGCTGGGCCAACCGTCACACCGGTTACAACCTCGACGCCTACACCAAGGGCCGCAAGTTCGTCCACGTCGACATCGAGCCGACCCAGATCGGCAAGATCTTCGCCCCGGACTTCGGCATCGCCTCGGACGCCAAGGCGGCCCTGGAGCTCTTCGTCGAGATCGCCAAGGAGCTCAAGGCCGAGGGCAAGCTGCCCGACTTCAGCGCCTGGGCCGCTTCCGCCCAGGAGCGCAAGGCGACGCTGCTGCGTCGCACGCACTTCGACAACATCCCCATGAAGCCGCAGCGCGTCTACGAGGAGATGAACAAGGCGTTCGGCCCCGAGACCCGCTACGTCACCACCATCGGTCTGTCCCAGATCGCCGGTGCGCAGATGCTGCACGTCTACAAGCCGCGCAACTGGATCAACTGCGGCCAGGCCGGCCCCCTCGGCTGGACCATCCCGGCCGCGATCGGTGCCGCCACCGCGGACCCGGAGACCCCGATCGTCGCCCTGTCCGGCGACTACGACTTCCAGTTCATGATCGAGGAGCTGGCGGTCGCCGCCCAGCACAAGGTCCCCTACGTTCACGTCCTCGTGAACAACGCCTACCTGGGTCTGATCCGCCAGGCGCAGGGCGGCCTGGGCATCAACTTCGAGGTCAACCTCGAGTTCGAGAACATCAACACCCCCGAGCTGGGTGTCTACGGTGTCGACCACGTCAAGGTCGCCGAGGGCCTGGGCGTCAAGGCGATCCGCGTCACCGACCCGGACAAGCTGGGCGAGGCCTTCGAGACGGCCAAGAAGTGGGCCCAGGAGCACCAGGTTCCGGTCGTCGTCGAGGCCATCCTCGAGCGCATCACCAACATCTCGATGAGCAAGACCGTCGACATGAGCGACGTCACCGAGTTCGAAGAGATCGCGAGCGAGCAGGGCCACGCCCCGACCGCGCTCCGCAACACGCTGCCCGTCTAGTCCCACCAGGCTGGTCCAGCACCACCGAACGGCCCCCGTCCCTCCTCCAGGAGGAACGGGGGCCGTTCCGCGTTCCCTACGGGCCCCGGGTCCGGGAGCCGTTCCACCGGGCCCGAAAGAACACCCTCGGTCGGCCCCTCGGGGCGCAGGGCGGGCCGGATCGCCGGTGTGGAGCACCTGCGAGGGGAGGACGGCACGGCACGAAGGGCCCGTACCGGGTCCGGCTCCGGGGGAGGGGCACGGACCCGTTCGCGCCGGCTCCGGCCGGTGCCGCTCCAGGCCGTCCAGCAGCGGCTGGGCGAGCTCGGGGTACGCGTACCTCGGCTGCTGCCGCCGGACGACGGCAGGCGGCGGTACGCGGCCGCCGTAGCCGTGGTCGAGCACACCCCCGGCGACGCCCGGCGGACGGAGGAGTAGATCTCCTGGGCGGGGAGGCGGTGCCCGGCCTCGGGAGAGGGGGGAGTACGTCTTCCTCCGTCTGCGCTTCCACGACCGCTACGCGGCCCTGGCGCGGCCCTGCCTCGATCCGTAGAGCCTTCGTCCGTACAGCCTCGAACCCCCACAGTGCCCCCGGGCATGACAAAGAGCCGAGTCACGGGACCGTCCGTGACTCGGCTCTTTGAGTGTGTGTTGCTGATACCGCCCGACGGTACGAGGCTGGCGCGACAGGACGTTCGCACCGCCGGGCGGAGTTGTGGTGGCGTCGGGCGGAACCCGACGGCCGGAGGCCGGCGCAGCCGGCCCGATGCCCGCGGAGCGGTGTGAGGACGGCGTCCAGAAGGGGCCGTTCGCACCGCCGGGCGGAGAGGGTGGGGGAGGTTGTCCTCTCTATACAGGGGGCTCTGTGCGTGGCCCCTGCATAGAGAGGAGTGGTTTGGCTGGGACCGTGGCGAACGGCGACGAGAACTTCGGCTTCGTCTCCCTCAGGTCAAGAGACGGGCCTCGGAACCCATTACCACCGCACTGGCTCGCACGCTCGCCACGGTCCTCGTCCTGCCCTCACCGCGTACCACCCCTCATCCGGGTCCGCGGTTCGGGCTCAGCACCCGGATCCTGACCTCCCGTCAGGATCCCGGTGCAGCTTTTCGGCTCAGGCGTCGCGCAGGGCGCGGACGGCCTCCTCGACGCGCTTGCCGTAGTCGGCGTCCGCGGCGTGGAAGTGAGCCAGGTTCTTCTCGATGACGTCCTCGAGGGTGACCTGAGACAGGCCGCCGGCGATGGTCGCCACCAGACGCTGCTTCTCGGCCTCCGACATCAGGCGGTAGAGCTCACCGGCCTGGAAGAAGTCGTCGTCCTTGGTGTGGGCCGGAGCCTCGTGGGTGCCCGTGTAGCCGGAGACGGCCTTCGGGGCGCCCAGCGCCAGACCGGTCTCGGCCGGACCCTGGTGCGAGTTGGGCTCGTAGTTCTTGTCGTGGCGCGAGCCGTTGCGCAGCGCCATGACACCGTCGCGGCCGTAGTTGTCGGCCTTCGTCGCCTTCGGAGCGTTGACCGGGATCAGGGTGTGGTTCACACCGAGGCGGTAGCGCTGGGCGTCGGCGTACGCGAAGAGACGGCCCTGGAGCATCTTGTCCGGCGAGGCGGTGATGCCCGGGACGAAGTTGTTCGGGGAGAAGGCGGCCTGCTCGACCTCGGCGAAGACGTTGTCCGGGTTGCGGTCGAGGACCAGACGGCCCACGCGCTGCAGCGGGTAGTCGCTGTGCGGCCACACCTTGGTGAGGTCGAACGGGTTGAAGCGGTAGTCGGCGGCCTCGGCGGCCGGCATGACCTGGACGTACAGGGTCCACGAGGGGTTCACACCGCGCTCGATCGCCTGCAGCAGGTCGGTCTGGTGCGAGTTGGCGTCGGAGCCGACGAGCTCGGCGGCCTGCTCGCCCGACAGGCAGCGGATGCCCTGGTTCGTCTTGAAGTGGTACTTGACGAAGAAGGCCTCGCCCTGGGCGTTGGTCCACTGGTACGTGTGGGAGCCGTAGCCGTTCATGTGACGGTACGACGCCGGGATACCGCGGTCACCCATCAGCCAGGTGATCTGGTGCGTCGCCTCGGGGGCGTGGGCCCAGAAGTCCCAGACGTTGTCCGCTTCCTGCTTGCCCGTGAAGGGGTCGCGCTTCTGGGAGTGGATGAAGTCGGGGAACTTGATCGGGTCCTTGATGAAGAACACCGGGGTGTTGTTGCCGACGAGGTCGTAGTTGCCCTCTTCGGTGTAGAACTTCAGCGCGAAGCCGCGCGGGTCGCGGACCGCGTCCGCGCCACCCAGCGAGTCGGCCACGGTGGAGAACCGCAGGAAGGTCTCGGTCTTCTTGCCGACCGTGTTCAGGAACGCGGCGCTGGTGTACGCGGTGACGTCGTCGGTCACCTCGAAGTAGCCGTACGCGGCCGAGCCGCGGGCGTGCACCACGCGCTCCGGGATGCGCTCGCGGTTGAAGCGGGCGAGCTTCTCGAGGAGCTGCTGGTCCTGGATCAGCAGGGGGCCACCGACGCCGGCGGTAGCGGAGTTCTGGTTGTCGGCGACCGGGGCGCCAGACTCGGTCGTCAGCGTGCGCTTCGACATGGTGACCTTCCGTACGGGGAACTGCTGACGGAAATCGTCTTCCGTCATGCGGAACAGCCTAATTTCGGCATGAACTCGACGTCAACAGTTTGTTGAAAGAAAGAGGTGAGGAGAGGTAATCCGGACGGTGCCGGCACTTGGGCGCGACAGGACAGGTGTCAGCACCGGCACCATCCGGAAACTCGGGGCCCCGTGAGCGGGGCGGGTGGCGGCCCTGTGGGCGGGCCGCCTATCGGAGCGGAGCTCAGATCTGGGCGCCGGAGAGGCGCTCGACCGCGCGGAGCAGCGCGGAGTGGTCCAGGCCGCCGTCACCCTGGGCGCGCAGCGAGGCGACCAGCTGGGCGACGACCGCGCCGACCGGGAGGGCCGCACCGACGTTGCGGGCGGCGTCGGTGACGATGCCCATGTCCTTGTGGTGCAGGTCGATCCGGAAACCGGGCTTGAAGTCGCGGTTCAGGAAGTTGGCCTTCTTGCGGGTCAGGACCGTGGAGCCGGCCAGACCGCCGTTGAGCACGTCCAGAGCGGCTTCGAGGTTCACGCCCGACTTCTCGAGGAAGACGACGGCCTCGGCGCACGCCTGGATGTTCACCGCGACGATGAGCTGGTTGGCGGCCTTCACCGTCTGGCCGGAGCCGTGCGGGCCGCACAGGACGATGACCTTGCCGAGGGCCTCGAGGACCGGCAGGGCCTCGTCGAAGTCGGCCTGCTCGCCACCCACCATGATCGACAGGACGGCCTCGATGGCACCGGCCTCGCCACCCGACACCGGGGCGTCGATGACGCGGATGCCCTTGGCAGCGGCGTTCTTCGCCAGGTCGATCGAGGTCTGCGGGGTGATCGACGACATGTCGATGATCAGCGCGCCGGACTTGGCGTTCTCGAGGATGCCGTTCTCGCCGTAGGAGATGGCCTCGACCTGCGGGGAGGCGGGCACCATCGTGATGATGACGTCGGCGTCCTTGACGGCGTCGGCGATCGAACCGGCGGCGGAGCCGCCGGCCGCGGCGAGGCGGTCCAGCTTGTCCTGCTCCAGCGTGAAGCCGGTGACCGAGTAGCCGGCCTTCAGGAGGTTCTCGGCCATGGGGGAGCCCATGATTCCGAGTCCGATCCAGGCGATCGACGGGAGCGCAGTGGGGTTGCTCATGATGAGGTCCTTCTCTTAATGCTTTGTACGAAAAGTTCGTGAAGTGCCTGGCTGATCGCCTGGACTTTGTCCGCTACTTCGCGGCGCGGGCCTCTTCGGGCAGCCACGCGAAGGAGGCGGCGGCGTCGGCGGCCTTGTACTCAAGACCGACAAAGCCCTGGTAGCCGGCCTTCTGGAGCTGGTCGAGCAGCTCTTCGAGGGGCAGCTCGCCGGTGCCGGGGGCACCTCGTCCCGGCTTGTCCGCGATCTGGACGTGCCCGGTCTTGGCGGCGTACTTTTCGATGACCTCGGAGAGGTCCTCATCGTTCATCGCCAGGTGGTACAGGTCGAGCAGGAACTTGGCGTTCCCGAGGCCGGTGGCCTCGTTCACCTTGTCCACTACCTCGATGCCGGCCGGGGCGCTCACCAGCGGGTAGAGCGGCGACTCGGGCTTGTTCAGGGTCTCGATCAGGAGGATCGCGCCGACGCGGTCCGCGGCCTGAGCCGCCACGACCAGGTTCTTCAGCGCGAGCTCGTCCTGAACGGCCGGGTCCACGCCTTCGACGCGGTTGCCGTACAGGGCGTTCAGAGCCTTGCAGCCGACCGAGGCGGCGAAGTCCGCAGCCACGTTGATGTTGGCGTTGAAGCGCTCCGACTCCTCACCGGGAACCGAGACCGCACCGCGGTCCGGCCCCGGCAGCTGGCCGGCGTAGAAGTTCAGGCCCACCAGCTGGGTGCCGGCGTCCTCAAGAGCCTTCTTGAGGGCGTCGAGCTCCTCCTGAGCGGGGGTGGGGGTCTCGATCCAGGGCCACCACAGCTCGACCGCCGTGAAGCCCGCTGCGGCGGCGGCCGCGGGACGCTCCAGGAGCGGGAGTTCCGTGAAGAGGATCGAAAGATTTACATCGAAGCGCTGGTCCGTGTATCCCATGAGGGGTGTGCGCTCCTTCCGTATTGCGGAAGTTAGTTTCTGCCTGATGGAAGACTGCAAGCAGGGCGGCCCGGTTGTCAAGTGCCGCCTCCCGAAAAGTCCGTCCCGCCCGTCGCCCGGCCGCCACCCCTCAAGGAGGCGCTTTCGCGCCGCCCCTCCTGGTCCAGGTAGCTTGAGCGGCGTGCGATTGAGAGTGGAGTTCACGACCGAGCCCTTCGATCTTGAAGAGGCCCCTGCCCATGCCGTAGCCGCTCGCGAGGTCATCCAGACGGCCCAGCTGGACGCGGTGGATGTCGGCCCGTTCGGCAACACTGCCGAGGGGGAGTCCGAGGCGGTGCTGACCGCGGTCGCCGCGCTGCTGCGCAACTCCCTGGAGGCGGGAGCCACGCGCGTCTCGCTCCAGGTCAACGTGATCGGGGAGGAGACGCCATGACCGAGCCCAGGGACCACCCCTTCGTCGCGGCGATCAAGCCGCTGGTGGACGCGATGGGCGGCGAGCTGATGGATCCGTCCCTGGCTCAGCCCGACGACGTCGTGCTCGCCTGGGAGGGGCGGGACCTGCTCGCCGTACGGCTTCCGCAGCTCTCGGACTCGCTGGACCACATCCTGGCGGCGCTGGAGCGCCGGCACGGCGTACCGTTGGCGCAGCTCGACCGGAAGTCCAAGCAGGACGTCGTGCGGATACTGGAGGCGCGCGGCGCCTTCTCGGTCCGGCACGGTGTGGAAACGGTCGCGGGAGCGCTGGGTGTAAGCCGCTTCACGGTCTACAACTACTTGAACAGGGACTCAAACACTCCCAAAGGGTCCAGTGCGACCAACCAGGAGTGAATCCTTATTCACCCACCGTGACGAGCCGCCGCCCAATTCACCCGGGCGGCGGCTTTTGTGTACGGGAAGTTTCAACAAAGTGTTGACGCCGTGTTGTCGAGGGCGTTAGCTATGCGCAGCCCGTCAAAGCAACAACAGGCCACGGAGGCCTACCGTGACTTCGAGTCCGACCCCGGGTCTCACCCGGTTCAACGCCTTGGACGACAGTGCGGCCACGGCCGAACTGCACGAGGTGTGTGCCAGCTCGGCATGGGGCAGCAAGCTGCTCGCCCAGCGCCCCTTCACCAGCGTCGACACCCTGTTCTCCGCGAACGAGGCCGCCATGGCCGAGCTCACCGCGGAGGACCTGGGCGAGGCGATGGGTGGACACGCGCCGATCGGCCGGCCGAAGCCGGGAGACCCGACCTCCGCCCGCGAGCAGCGTGGCATGGCCGGTGCCTCGGAGGAGCTCAAGAACGAGCTCCTCGAACTGAACCTGGCCTACCAGGAGAAGTTCGGCCACGTCTTCCTCATCTGCGCCACCGGTGCGACCGGTGAGTTCATGCGGGACGCGGTCAAGGTCCGGATCGAGAACTCGCCGGAACAGGAGCGGGAAATCGCTCGTGGCGAGCTCGTCAAGATCAACCGGATTCGCCTGACCCGCCTCGTGGAATCCGCAGAAGGAGAGTAGGACCGAGCATGAGCACTGAGACCACCGCGTCGGTGTCCACGCACATCCTGGACACCAGCATCGGAAAGCCCGCCGAAGGCGTCGCGATCTCCCTGTCGGCCCGTACGGGTCTCGACGGCGAGTGGGCGGCCCTGGGCGGCTCCGCCACCGATGCGGACGGGCGCTGCAAGGACCTGCCGGCCCTGCCGGAGGGCACCACCCACGTGCGTCTCGACTTCGAGACCGAGACGTACTTCTCGAATAAGCACAGTTCCAAGAAGCAAGCCGCCGAGGCACAGCAGGACGCCCCCCGCGTAAGGGACAGCGGTGCGTTCTTCCCCGAGGTCACCATCACCTTCGCGGTGAACCCGGGCGAGCACTATCACGTACCGCTGCTGCTCAACCCGTTCGGCTACTCCGTTTACCGAGGGAGCTAGCATGGCCACCATTCTGGGCCAGAACCAGTACGGCAAAGCAGAGAACCGCGTTGTCAAGATCACGCGGGACGGCGACACCCACCACATCAAGGACCTGAACGTCTCGGTCGCCCTCTCGGGTGACATGGACGACGTCCACTACTCCGGCTCGAACGCCAACGTCCTGCCGACGGACACCACCAAGAACACGGTGTACGCGTTTGCCAAGGAGTACGGCATCGAGTCCGCCGAGCAGTTCGGCATCCACCTGGCGCGCTGGTTCGTCAACAGCCAGGAGCCGATCCAGAAGGCCCGCATCCGGATCGAGGAGTACTCCTGGTCCCGGATCGCGACCTCGGACGCGAACTCCAAGTTCATCGGCTCCGACGAGGTGAACCACTCGTTCGTCCGCAACGGCGGCGAGACCCGCGTCACCCAGATCACGTACGACGGCAAGAACTGGGAGGTCATCTCCGGCCTCAAGGACCTGGTCGTCATGAACTCCACGAACTCCGAGTTCTGGGGTTACGTGAAGGACAAGTACACGACCCTGAAGGAAGCGTACGACCGCATCCTCGCCACCCAGGTGTCGGCCCGCTGGCGCTTCAGCTGGTCGGACGACGACCAGCGGATGCCCAACTGGGAGAAGTCCTACGCCGAGACCCGGAAGCACATGCTCCAGGCCTTCGCGGAGACCTACTCCCTGTCGCTGCAGCAGACCCTGTACCAGATGGGTTCGCGCATCATCAACCACCGTTCGGAGATCGACGAGGTTCGCTTCTCGCTCCCGAACAAGCACCACTTCCTCGTCGACCTCGAGCCCTTCGGCCTCAAGAACGACAACGAGGTCTACTTCGCCGCGGACCGCCCGTACGGTCTGATCGAGGCGACGGTCCTCCGCGACGGCGTCGACGCCCGTATCCCCGTGGACATGACCAACCTCTGATGTGGCACGCGCGTCCCGGGGCTCCGCAGTGGCCCCGGGGCGGCGCGACACCGGTCAGCACGTTCAGCACGTACAACACTTTCAACTTCCTGAATCGGCACCCGGACGCACCACACGGGGCGGCAGTACTGTCAGCTGTCAAGGCCCCCGGCTCCGGCACTCAAATCCCCTGGGTTTTGCCGTGCCCGCACCGCCACTGAAAGCACGAGGAAGTCCCATGGCAGCATCGGCAGCCAATGACAGCGCCGTAGAGCGCATCGTCATCGAAAACTGTGCGATTGCGACCGTCGACGCCAACGACACCGAGTACGCCTCGGGTCACGTGGTCGTCGCCGGTAACAAGATCGAGTTCGTCGGCGCGGGCAAGGCCCCCGAGAACCTCGAGAACGTCGTCCGCCGCATCGACGGCACCGGGCACCTCGTGACCCCCGGTCTGGTCAACACGCACCACCACTTCTACCAGTGGATCACGCGTGGTCTGGCCACCGATCACAACCTCTTCAACTGGCTGGTCGCGCTGTACCCGACGTGGGCGCGCATCGACGAGCAGATGACGTACACGGCCGCGCAGGGCTCCCTCGCCGCGATGGCCAAGGGTGGCGTCACCACCGCGATGGACCACCACTACGTCTTCCCCAAGGGCTCGGGCGACCTCTCCGGGTCGATCATCCGCGCCGCGTCCGAGATGGGCGTCCGCTTCACCCTCGCCCGCGGCTCGATGGACCGCAGCGAGAAGGACGGCGGCCTGCCGCCGGACCACGCGGTCGAGACCCTCGAAGGTGCCCTCGCGGACACCGAGGCGACCGTGAAGAAGTACCACGACTCCTCCTTCGACGCGATGACCCAGGTCGCCGTCGCCCCCTGCTCCCCCTTCTCGGTCTCCACCGAGCTGCTGAAGCAGGGCGCCGAGCTGGCCCGCCGCCTGGGTGTGCGCATGCACACGCACGGCTCGGAGACCGTCGAGGAAGAGCAGTTCTGCAAGGAACTGTTCGGGATGGGCCCGACCGACTACTTCGAGTCGACCGGCTGGCTCGGCGAGGACGTGTGGATGGCGCACAGCGTCCACATGAACGACTCCGACATCGCCGCGTTCGCCCGTACCAAGACCGGTGTCGCGCACTGCCCGTCCTCCAACGCCCGTCTGGCCGCCGGCATCGCCCGCGTCCCGGACATGCTCGCCGCCGGTGTCCCGGTCGGCCTCGGCGTGGACGGCACCGCCTCGAACGAGTCCGGTGAGCTGCACACCGAGCTGCGCAACGCGCTGCTCATCAACCGCCTGAACACGGTCCACCGCGAGCGTGCCCTGAACGCCCGCCAGGCCCTGCGCCTCGGTACGTTCGGTGGCGCCCAGGTCCTCGGCCGTGCCTCGAACATCGGTTCGCTCGAGGTCGGCAAGTGCGCCGACCTGGTGCTCTGGAACCTGAACACCTTCCTGCACTCCTCGATCGCCGACCCGGTCACGGCGCTGGTCTTCGGTGCGGCGGCCCCGGTCACCGCGTCGTTCGTCAACGGCAAGCAGATCGTCGAGAACAACCGTCTCCTCTTCGCCGACGAGGACGCCATCGCCGTGTCCACCCGGGAAGAGGCCCAGCGCCTGGCGCGGATCTCCGCGCAGGCCTGATCCCACGGAGTCCGGCCGGGGGGGACGGCCCCCGGCCGGCGGCCGTGGACCCGAGCGGGGTCCGCGGCAGCTGTTCCCGGGTAGCGCCCGAGGATTTTTCCGAGGGCGCCCCGGGGGCGGTGACTCGTGCGGGTTGCTCCGCGGCTCGTGGCACCTGCTCCGTGCAGTTCGTTCCACGTGCTCCGCTGCCCGTGCACCGCGCCGCCGCTACGGCACCTCCAGCTCTCTTCCGACTTCCTGACCGGCGGCCTTCTGGGGCCGCCATCGCGTGGAAACGCCTCGGGCGAATCGTTTCCGCACCCCTTGGGACAAGCATTCGCAGCACCCACAACTCCATACAGGCTCGACTCGCACAGCTTTCGCATCACCTCCCAGACACATCACGTCCCTGCCGACGTGTTAAACAGTTCGGAGGAAGCCGTGGCCCAGGCGCCCAGGTTTCGCAAAGACGCAGTCGCAGTACCGCCAGTCGCTGGCGACGCAGGGGGGAAGCACCCGGTCGACGAGACCTTGCCCCCGCTGAAAATGTTCACCAGCGGTCTCCAGCACGTGGCCGCCATGTACGCGGGTGTAGTCGCCCCGCCCATGATCGTCGGTCCGGCCGTAGGCCTCTCCGCCACCGAGACCGCCTTCCTGATGGGCGCCTCGCTCTTCACCGCAGGCCTCGCCACCCTCCTCCAGACCCTCGGGTTCTGGAAGATCGGCGCCAAACTCCCCTTCGTCAACGGCGTTTCCTTCGCCGGTGTGACCCCGATGATCGCCATCGGAAAGGGCGAGGGCGACAACGCGGTCCCGATCATCTTCGGCGCGATCATCGTCGCCGGAATCCTCGGCTTCTTCGCCGCCCCGTACTTCGGCAGGCTGGTCCGGTTCTTCCCACCGGTCGTCACCGGTACGGTCATCACCCTGATCGGCGTCTCGCTGCTCCCCGTGGCCTTCAACTGGTCGCAGGGCGGGAACAGCACCGCCACCGACTACGGCTCGATGAAGAACATCGCCATGGCCGCCGTCACCCTCGCGATCGTGCTGCTGATGCGCAAGTTCCTGCGCGGCTTCCTCCAGCAGATCTCCATCCTCCTCGGCCTGGTCGTCGGCACGCTCATAGCGCTGCCGCTGGGCATGACGAGCTTCGACGCCGTCCGCAACGCCGATCTCGTGGGCTTCCCGACGCCGTTCCACTTCGGGGCGCCACAGTTCCAGGTCGCCGCGATCATCTCCATGTGCATCGTGATGCTGGTGTGCATGACCGAGTCCACCGCCGACATCCTCGCCCTGGGCAAGATCGTCGGCCGTCCGGCGGACGCGAAGACCATCGAGGGCGGCCTGCGTGCCGACACCCTGGGCAGCGCGCTCAGCCCGCTGTTCAACGGGTTCATGTGCAGTGCCTTCGCGCAGAACATCGGCCTGGTCGCCATGACCAAAGTCCGCAGCCGGTTCGTCGTCGCGGCCGGCGGCGGCATCCTGATCCTGCTCGGGCTGTGTCCCGTCGCCGCCTCCGTCATCGGAGTCGTACCGCTGCCGGTCCTCGGCGGCGCGGGCATCGTCCTCTTCGGCTCGGTGGCCGCCAGCGGCATCCAGACCCTGGCCGGCGCGGCCATGGAGAAGGGCGAGAACGCCCTGATCGTCGCCGCCTCGCTCGGCATCGGCCTGATCCCGATCGCGGCCCCCGGCTTCTACCACGCCTTCCCCGAGGACCTGTTGGTCGTCCTCGACTCCGGCATCAGCACCGGCTGCGTCGTGGCCATCCTGCTGAACCTCGCCTTCAACCACCTCGGTGCCAAGAAGGGATCGGCCTCGGCCGCCCCGGATCCGGTACTGGTGCACTGACCGGGCTGTTCCCGGCCGGTGCGCGCGATACGGCGGTGCGTACGTCACCCACTGCGGGGTTGGCGTCCGCACCGCCGTACGCGTCTTCGGCTCCGCGGGTGATGTGGCGGGCGGCTCCGGCCGAGGTTCCCGGGGCTCCGCCCCGGCCCCCGCGCCTCACACGCCGGCGAGGCTGGATTCAGGCACCGGGTCCGACCAGATGTCCGGGGAGACCGTGCGCACGCGGTGGCCGCGGCGGTCCAGTTCCTGGGCCTCCGACTTGCGGACCTGCAGGGACACCGCCGAGTCCGTGATGCGCAGGCCCGGCAGCCTTCGGGTGAGCTCCGCCGTGTAGCGCGAGAGGTCCTCCACCGTGCGCAGCCGGGCGCTGATCATGAAGTTGCAGGGGCCGCTGACGGACATGCAGATACGGGTCTCGCGCAGCCCCGCGGCGACCGCCGCGCAGTCGGCGAGCTCGAACTCCGAGGCCTCGGCCCACAGCGTCGCCGACACCGGCCAGCCCGACAGCCCGGCGGCCAGCGCGCAGCTGTAGCGCAGGCTCTGTCCGCCCTCCAGCCGCGCCAGCCGGCGCCGTACGGTCGACTCGCTCATCCCGGACTCACGGGCCAGCGAGGCCACGCTGCGCCGGGCGTCCGAGGCCAGGGCCAGGACCAGCGGCCGGTCCTCCTCCTGGAGCGGCGCCACCGCCGCACGGTCCGGGGCGCCGTGAGCCGCCGGCCGCCGGGTCCGGTGGGTCAGCTGCCCGATCTGTGCCGGGGTGAGCTGGTCCAGGCGCCAGCGGTCGGGGGCGTAGTGCACCGCCGTCACCATCGAGGTGCGGGTGCCGACGACGCCCGGGATCCGCTGTACCCGGGAGGACAGGTAGGAGTACAACGCCGGCAGGTCGGGCACCGCCACGAAGACGAGCAGGTCCCGGCCCCCGGTGATGTGCTCCACCCCCAGGGCGTGCGGATCCGCCACGAGCTCGTTCCCCACCGAGGGCGAGGTGCCCGCCCCGCACGTGACCTCGACCCACGCCATGCAGGGCTTCGTGACGCCGGTGCGCAGCCCGAGTCCGCTCAGCCACGCCTCGCCGGACCCGGTGAGCCGCTCCCAGCGGCGTGCGAGGGTGTCCGGGCGCGCGCCGAGGACCGGACCCAGCAGTTCCCAGCTCGCTCGTGGTGCGAGCTGAAGTGCGTGAACCAGTGCCCGGTCCGTGTCGTCGATGGCGGAAATGGCCGAGTTCATACCCTCCCCTTGGTGGTTCTCCCGGTCGGCGGCGGGACGACGGGATGATGAGCCGATCATCTCTCTTTGTGCGTTCAACTGTTGACCACGCCACGGTGGGCCCGGCGGCGCGCACGTGTCGGACACAGCAGGAGGATGTGTGGGGGAGGCCGGCTCGGGCGTGCGGCAGGCGGTGCCCGCCGAACTGTCGAGCTTCATCGGGCGGGAGCGGGAACTCACCGCCCTCGCCTCCCTGCTCGCGACGCAACGCCTGGTCACGCTC
Source organism: Streptomyces sp. NPDC006450 (assembly GCF_040612195.1). NCBI lineage: Bacteria > Bacillati > Actinomycetota > Actinomycetes > Kitasatosporales > Streptomycetaceae > Streptomyces > Streptomyces sp. NPDC006450. The sequence goes on from NZ_JBEXPT010000024.1 coordinate 15,984, forward strand.
ACCGGACCGGCCGGCATCGGCAAGACCCGGCTCGCGGTGCGCACCGTCCGCACCCTCGGCGACAGGGACGGCCTGGACGCCGTCTGGGCGGAGCTCGGGGCCCTGCCCGAGCGGTGCTGTGCCCGTCTGGGAACGGAGCTCGCGGACCGCCTCGCGGGACGGGAGGCGCTGCTCGTGCTCGACGGCTGCGAACAGCTCGGGGAGGCCGGCGCGGAACTCGCGGCCGAGCTGCTGCGGCGCCTGCCGGGGCTGCGCATTCTGGCCACGTCGCAGCGGCGGCTGCGGATCTCCGGGGAAGCGGTGCTCGCGGTACCGCCGCTCTCGGTGCCGACCGCGCCCTGCGTACCGCCGTTGCTCCCGGCGCCGCCCGTCCTGCCGGGGCAGGCCGAGCCCGACCCCACCCGGCGGTTCCCGGTGGCCGACGTCGCCGGCTATGCGGCCGTACGGCTCTTCGAGGAGCGGGCGCGCGGCGCCGACCCCTTCTTCGAGCTGACCGACCGCAACGCGGGCGCCGTGGCCGCGCTGTGCCGGGCGCTCGACGGGATCCCCGGCGCACTGGAGCTCGCGGCGGGGCGCTCCCACCAGTACGCGCCCGCGCAGGCGCTCCGCAGACTCGGCTCCGACCCGCTGGGCTTCCTCGCCGGCGGCGCCGGCCGCAGCACCCGGGTCGACGCCGAACGCTCGCTGCGGCTGGCCTCGCCCGCCGAACGGCTCCTCTGGGAGCGCCTCTCCGTCTTCGCGGGCTCCTTCGACCGGGCGGCCGTCGCCGAGGTGTGCGGCTTCGGGGCGCTCACGCCGGACACCGCCGTCGAGGCACTGCTCCGGCTGGCCCCGGGCCTGCTCGCGGACGCCGGGCCGGGCCGCTACCGGCTTCCCCTGTCCGTACGGGCGTACGCGGCCCGGCGGCTCGCGCACGGATCCGCCGGGGACGGCGCGACGACGGCCCGGCGCCACCGCGAGCGCTGCCGGGTGGTGGCGGAGCGAGCCGCGCAGCTGTGGCGCGCCGGCGCGCAGCGGGAAGCGCGCGCCCTCGCCCTGCGGGAACTCCCCGAGCTGCGCACGGCGATGAACCCGCTCGCCGCCGGGGGGCCGGGCGCGGCCCTGGAGATCGCGGTGTCCCTGTGGTTCCTGTGGTCCGCGTGCGGGATGGCGGCGGAGGGGCGCAGGCACGTGGAACGGGCCCTGGCCGTGCACCCCGCGCCCCGGCCCTCCCGGGCGCTGTGGCTCGCGGCCTGGCTGGTCGCCGCCTTCGGCGAGTCCGACGGCGCCGACCCGCTGCTGGTGGAGGCGTGGACCGAGGCCGTGCACGAGGGGGAGGACGCCTGCCTGGCCTACCTCGCGCACCTGCGCGGCACGATCGCGCTGTGGGAGGACCGGTACGAGGACGCCGCTGCGGAGTACCGGGAGGGCCTCGAACTCCTGCCGGCCGATCCCGAGTTCGGCCCCGGCCGCGAAGCCCTGCGGGCCGCGCACACCGTGGCTGTCGCCCGTACGGACCCGGCCTCGGTCCCGGTCGGGGACGCTCCGCCGGACGGCCCGGCCGATCTGTGGGCCCACTCCTGGGTGAGCTGCGCCCACGCCCTGGTCCAGCGCCACGAGGGCCGCCCGGGCCGGGCCCGTACCGAACTGCTGAGCGCGCTGCGGACCCAGTTCGCGCTGGACGACACGCTCGGGCAGGCCTTCTCGGTGGAACTCCTCGCCGAACTGGAGGCGGACCAGGGCCGCTACGCCGAAGCCGCCCGGCTCCTCGGTGCGGGGTCCCGCACCCGCCCGCGCGCGGCCCCGGCCCCCCGTGTCCAGCACACGGTCCGGATGCGCCTCACCGCGCAGGCCTTCCGTGCGGCCTACACCTCCGGCGCCCGGACGCCGCTGCGCGAACTGCTGCCGGAGCTCTGACCGGTCAGGGCGTCCACAGCATCAGGTTGCTCATCAGCTCGGCCTGCTCGATGGCGTCGTCGAGGGCATGGTGGGTGTGGCGGCGCCGGGAGAGCAGTTCGCGGGGCATCCGGCCCTTGACGGCGGCGCGCAGCGGTACCCGGGCCTTGGTGGCGTAGAGGGTCTTCATGTCCAGGCATCCGGAGTGGCCGAAGGGGCTGTCCCCGCCGAACCGCATCAAGTACCAGTAGAGGAAGGTCCAGTCGAAGGAGGCCGGGTAGCCGCACATCACGGGCTGCGCGCCGGCCTCCGCGGCCAGTTCGCGGAGCCAGGCGCGGAACTCGGCCATGGCCGCCGCCGGATCCGCGCCCTCCCGGAGGAGCCTGTCGCGGTCCAGCCCGCTGACGGCGAGGGCCTCGGCCACGTACGCGTCGCTGATCGGCCGCAGCTCCCGGTAGAAGGTCTGCCGCTCCGGATCGGCGGCCGTATACACGTCACCGTCCTGCCGGCCGGCGACCGCGGCCCCGAAGCTGATCATCGAGTAGGGCCCGGGAATGGGCCCGTCGGCCTCGATGTCGACGGAGATGTAGAGACTGGGACGTGCGGTACGGGCTGCCATGCGCGCGAGCATGCCAGGCCGTACGGCGGCGCACACCGGGATTTCGCGCTGCGGGCACGCACGGTAGTCGCACTGCCCGCACTGCCCGCACTGCCCGCACCGCCCGTGCGGCGGCGGCTGCCGGTCGACGGCCGCCGTGGCCGGGGGGAGGATGGAAAGCGGGGCCGCCTCGCATCGAAGGATCGGTCATGTTCGAAGACGGCAATGCATACAGCGGATTCTCGGTCGATGACCTGGGGAAGGCGAAGCAGTTCTACGGCGGCACGCTCGGGCTCCGCGTCACCGAGGAAGAGGACATGCCGCATCTGCAACTGCACCTCGCGGGCGGCGCGGTGGTGCTGATCTACCCGAAGGAGAACCACGAGCCGGCGAGCTTCACGATTCTCAATTTCCCCGTGGACGACATCGACCGGGCGGTCGACGAACTCGCCGCGCGGGGTGTCCGCTTCGAGCGCTACGAAGGATTCGAGGCCGACGACAGAGGCATCGTCCGCCACACCACACCCGGAACGCCGTCCATCGCCTGGTTCAAGGATCCGGCGGGCAACATCCTGTCGGTCCTCAACGAATCCGCGTAGTACGCACCCCACCGCGGCGAGGCCGGAAGGGCCAGGCCGCGGCGGATCGGTACGACGCAACCCTACGGAGCCGGGGTCAGGTACATCCCGCTCTGGTCGGCCCCGGCGGTGTTCTTGCAGCCGAAGCCCGAACTCGCCGGCTGTGCCACGGCCAGCGCCAGACAGCGCCCGGCCGCGAGCTGCCCGAAGTAGTTCGGGTGCATGGACTCCTGGACCAGTCCCTGCGTCTCGCTGCTGTCGATCCAGCGCGCCCACTCGCTGGTCCTCGCCGAGGCCGGCGCCGCGGTGGTCACCTGCTTGCTGGCCTTCGCGCACACCTCGCGCCCCTGCATCATGTCCTTCAGGTCCAGGAACTGCACGCCCTTGGCCGCGGCGACCGCCTTGAGCCGCCCGGCGATCTGCGGCACGAGCGAGTCCCGCGCCCAGTCGGAGTCCTTGTTCCAGAAGGGACACCCACCGGTGTTGAGCCGGCTCCAGTCGCTCTGGGTGTACCGGTTCTCCGTGCCGCGCGGGATCGGCGACGGGTAGGACTGCAGCACGATCCGGTACGAGGAGTCCGCGTACCCGGCGCCGCGCATGACGGCCCGCACCTCGTCCACGGACTTGCCGACGCCGGCCATGACCCCGTCGATCTTCTGGTCCACGTCCCACTGCTGGTCGTCGTAGCAGTAGGAGTTCCAGAGCACGAAGTCGTATGCGCACTCCTTGATGATGTCGGCGAAGCCGAGGTCGTTGCCGCCGATGGACAGGGCGATGACCTTGACGTCGTGGCTCGCGGCCACGGCGGCGAGCTGATCGGCCTGCGGGGCCTCGCCCTTGAAGGCGACGCCTCCGTTGGAGGCGCGGAACACGTTCTGCGAGACCGCCCCGGAGCAGGCCAGGTTGATCGCGACATCGGCGATGGCCCCGGCGCTCTTCACCTCGGCCGAGTCCGACCGGTGGCAGCCGCCGGCGGTGGCCCCGTAGACCTTGCCGGGGTCGTAGCTGCTGCCGCTCACCCAGGCCCGGTCCGTCCCGGTCCGGTTCCCGCTGTTGGTCAGGCTGTTGCCCTTCCAGCGCCCGGCTTCCCCGGAGATGTAGCTGTCGCCGAGGGAGACCACGGCGGTGGGTCCGTTCCCCGGCCCGGCCACGGCCGTCCCGGCCCCTCCGGCGACCAGGGCCCCGGCGCCGAGGGCCGCCGCCATCCCGATCCCGGCCAGTCGTCGCACCCGACGGGCCCGGTCCATGCTGTCCCTGCGCAATCCGATCACTGCGGAACTCCTGCGGTCGGCCATGCGCAGGCCGGGAACAACTCCGGCGCATGGCGGGGTAAGTGGGGGTTACCTCCGGCCGGTGGCAATCGGAAAGGTGCCACCCCGCGCGTTGTTACCGCTAGGTACAGGCAAGTTACGAACAAGTAACAACCGATCGGTCGTTCGGCGCCAACCGGTCCGACGCGCCGGTCGGACACATGACTGCGCCCCCGGAGCCGGAAGGCTTCGGGGGCGCAGTCATGGTGTTCGGCTGCTGTGCGATTCAGCCGAGGACGGTGTGTCAGCCGATGAGCTGGTCGTACGCGGGGAGGGTGAGGAAGTCCGCATAGTCCGCGTCCAGGGAGACCTGGAGGAGGAGGTCGTGGGCCTGCTGCCACTTGCCGGCGGCGAAGGCCTCCTCGCCGACCTCGGCGCGGATCGCGGCGAGTTCGGCGGCCGCGACCTCGCGGGCGAGGTCTGCGGTGGCGAGCTTGCCGTTCTCGAAGACCACGCCGGCGTTGATCCACTGCCAGATCTGCGAGCGCGAGATCTCGGCGGTGGCGGCGTCCTCCATCAGGCCGAAGATGCCGACGGCACCGAGGCCGCGGAGCCAGGCCTCGATGTAGCGGATGCCGACCTGGACGGCGTTGCGCAGGCCGTCGTACGTGGGCTTCGCGTCGAGGGAGTCGATCGCGATGAGCTCGCCGGCCGCGACCGAGACGTCCTCGCGCAGGCGGTCCTTCTGGTTGGGCTTCTCGCCCAGGACGGCGTCGAAGGAGGCCATCGCGATCGGGACCAGGTCGGGGTGGGCGACCCAGGAGCCGTCGAAGCCGTCGCCGGCCTCGCGGTCCTTGTCGGCCTTGACCTTCTCGAAGGCGACCTTGTTGATCTCGGCGTCCTTGCGGGACGGGATGAAGGCCGCCATGCCGCCGATGGCGTGCGCACCGCGCTTGTGGCAGGTCTTGACGAGCAGTTCGGTGTAGGCCCGCATGAAGGGAGCCGTCATCGTCACCGCGTTGCGGTCCGGCAGGACGAACTTCTCGCCGCCGTCACGGAAGTTCTTGACGATGGAGAAGAGGTAGTCCCAGCGGCCGGCGTTCAGGCCCGCCGCGTGGTCGCGCAGCTCGAAGAGGATCTCGTCCATCTCGTACGCGGCCGTGATCGTCTCGATCAGGACGGTCGCGCGGACGGTGCCCTGCGGGATGCCGACGTAGTCCTGGGCGAAGACGAAGATCTCGTTCCAGAGGCGCGCCTCCAGGTGGGACTCGGTCTTCGGCAGGTAGAAGTACGGGCCCTTGCCGAGCGCGATGAGGCGCTTGGCGTTGTGGAAGAAGTACAGGCCGAAGTCCACGAGCGAGCCGGAGGCCGGGCCGCCCTCGAACTGCAGGTGGCGCTCCTCCAGGTGCCAGCCGCGGGGGCGCATCACGACGGTGGCGAGCTCCTCGGCGGGCTTGAGGGCGTACGCCTTGCCCGTGCGGGCGTCGGTGAAGTCGATGCGGCGCTCGTAGGCGTCGATCAGGTTGAGCTGGCCGAGGACCACGTTCTCCCAGGTGGGAGCCGAGGCGTCCTCGAAGTCGGCGAGCCAGACCTTGGCGCCCGAGTTCAGGGCGTTGATGGTCATCTTGCGGTCCGTCGGACCGGTGATCTCCACACGGCGGTCGTTCAGCGCGGCCGGGGCCGGCGCCACCTTCCAGTCGCCCTCGCGGACCTGTGCGGTGTCCGGGAGGAAGTCGAGGGTGGAGGTACGGGCGATCTCGGCGCGGCGCACGGAGCGGCGGGCGAGGAGCTCGGCCCGGCGGGGGGCGAACCGCCGGTGGAGCTCTGCCACGAAGGCGAGAGCCGCTTCGGTGAGGACTTCGTCCTGCCGGGGCAGGGGCTCGGCGTCGACGATGGCCAGCGATGACGGCGCTGGTGCGGACATATCTGTCACTCCTTCAGCGGCGGTGCCTGGCGGCCGCGGGGAATGCTCGCGCTGGACGGCACGCAGTGCCGTCGGGTGTGGAGAGTTCCGGGATACGGTCGCGGGCGCCGTCTGGGGGTTCAGGGCGCTTCTGACCAGTGGATAGTAATTTCCTCATGGTGGAAGTTCAATGGTTTGTTGATGTCGAGATTCTCTGAGTCGACAGATTCCGCTTCACTGTGGCCCTCAGTGCCACGATCGTCACACCCTGCTCAGGCGAGTCGGGCCAGGTCGGGGGGCGTGTCGATGTCGAAGGCCTCCGCGATGTCGCCGCACTCGACCAGCGTGAGTTCCGCCGCGTGCGCCGCGAGGTGCACCCGCGCGCCCTTGTCGCCCGTGGCGGTCGCCACGATGTCCGGCCAGCGGTCCGCCCCGAAGAGCACCGGATGGCCGCGCTCGCCGTCGTAGGCCGCGGCCGCCAGGCTCGCGGGCGACCGGTAGGCGGCCCGGACGCGGGCCACCGCCTCCGGGCCGATGCCGGGCTGGTCCACCAGGGAGACCAGTGCCGCGCTCGCGCCCGTACCGGCCAGCGAGGCGAGGCCGATCCGCAGGGAGGAGCCCATGCCCTCGGCCCAGTCCGGGTTGTCGGTCACCACGCAGCCGCTCAGGTCGGCGCGCTCGCGGACCTCGGCCGCGGAGGCGCCGAGCACCACGTGCAGCGGGCCGCAACCCGCCTCGCGCAGGACCCGTACGGCGTTCTCCACCAGCGGGCGGCCCCGGTAGGTCAGCAGGGCCTTCGGCCGGCCGCCCAGGCGCCGCCCGCCGCCCGCGGCGAGGAGCAGGCCCGCGATCACCGGGGGAGCGGAGCGGTCGGCTGCCGCCGCGGGCTGTTGGTGCTGCTGACGGTGCCGGTGCTCGTCTGGTGTGCTGCTGTGGGGTGACATGTCACCGATTCTCGCTCGCGCCGCAGGAGGCGTCGTACGGCGGCCAGCGCCGCCCCCACGCGCAGGGGCTCGGCGATCCGGTTCTCGGCGGCGGTGAGCAGGGCCCGCTCGTCACGGTCGGTCAGTCTCGTCAGCATTCTGCTTCTCCTTGCCAATCGGCGGCCAATACAGCGAGTCTGGACCTGGATTGGCCTGGCAGGCAGAGCCAATCAGGGGAGGTTGGCATGGCAAACGGGCGAGTGGTCCAGACGGCGGACAGAATGATCGGCAGCCGCCAGCTCGCGGCGCTGCTCCCGGCGGAGGTACTCGCCCGCCCCGGCTACCGGGCCCTGGCCGACGCCGTCCGCACCCTGATCCTCGACGGCCGGATCGGCCTGCACGTGCGGCTGCCCGCCGAACGCGAGCTCGCCGAGGCGGTCGGCGCCAGCCGGGCCACCGTCACCGGCGCCTACGACCTCCTGCGCGAGAGCGGCTACGTCCGCAGCCGCCGCGGCTCCGGGACCTGGACCGAGCTCCCCGAAGGCCACCGCCCGGTCGGCGCGCACGCCCTCGTCGGCGCCGGCGGCTACAGCGCCGACGGCGACCCCGGCATCGACCTCGCCATCGCCGCCATGGGCGCCCCCGAGGACAGCCTCACCGACGCGGTGGCCTGGGCCGCCTCCAGGCTCCCCGCCTTCGCCGGCAGCCCCGGCTACCACCCCTTCGGGCTGCCCGACCTGCGGACCGCCATCGCCGAGCGGTTCACCCGCAGGGGCCTTGCGACCCGCCCCGAGCAGATCCTCGTCACGGCGGGTGCCCAGCAGGCGTTCGCGCTGGTGGTGAGCCTGCTGTGCCGGCCCGGGGACCGGGTCATGGCCGAGAACCCGACCTACGCCAACGCCCTGGACGCGCTGCGCCACGCGCGGCTGCGCACCGGGTCGATCGCCGTCTCCGACGCGGGCTGGGACCTGGAGATCGCCGAGTCCGCGCTGCGCCAGACGGTGCCGAGGCTCGCCTACGTGATCCCCGACTTCCACAACCCGACGGGCGCGCTGATGCCCCGGGAGCAGCGGCTGCGGCTGCTGGCGGCGACCCGGCGGACAGGGACCTGGCTGGTGGTCGACGAGACCATCGCCGACATCGCGCTCGACGTGCCGGCGCCCGCCCCGCTGGCCTCGCTCGCCGCGAACGGCGGAGCCGACCACGTGCTGACCATCGGCTCGCTGAGCAAGACGCACTGGGGCGGGCTGCGGGTCGGGTGGATCCGGGCCACCGCCAAGATGATCACGGAGCTCACGGCGGTACGGGTGGCGGCCGACATGACCGGCTCGGTCCTGGACCAGCTGGTGGCGCTGCCCCTGCTGGAAGGGCTGGAGCGGACGCTGCCCGCGCGACTCGAGCGGCTGCGCGGGCAGCGGGCGGCGCTGATCGCCTCGCTGGAGCGGCACACGCCCGAGTGGACCTGGGGGGTCCCGCCGGGCGGGCTCTCGCTCTGGGTGGACCTCGGGGAGCCGGTCAGCTCCGCGCTGGCGGACCGGGCGGCGGCGGCCGGCGTCAACATCGGGCGGGGCGCCCGGTTCGGGGTGGACCCCGGAACCTTCGAGCACCGGCTGCGGATTCCGTACACGCTGGCGGCGGAGCAGTTGGACGAGGGGGTGCGGAGGCTGGCGGAGGCGTTCCACGGGGGCGTGCCGTTGCCTTCGGCGGTGGAGCGGCCGTACTGGGTGGCTTAGCCGGGGGCCGGGCCCCCGGGCCCCCGGGCCTCGGTCCGCGGCACGGGCCCCCTGCGGGGCTGTGCCCCGGGCCCGGTCCTCGCACGCCGGACGGCTTGGAGCGCCCTGACCTGGATCAGGGTGTGCGGATCAGGCGGCGGGTCGCGGCCGTGGCCACTGCCGAGGTGCGGGAGTCGACGCCCAGCTTGGCGTAGATGTGGACCAGGTGGGATTTGACGGTGGCCTGGCTCAGGAAGAGCTGTTTGGAGATCTGCTGGTTCGACAGGCCGTCCGCGACGAGCTGGAGGACCTCCAGCTCGCGCTTGGTCAGGGCCTCCGCCGGTGTCCGCATGCGGTCCATCAGGCGCAGTGCCACCGCCGGGGCCAGCGCGGACTGGCCGGCCGCCGCGGTGCGGACCGCGGCCGCGAGTTCCTCCGGCGGGGCGTCCTTGAGGAGGTAGCCCGAGGCGCCCGCCTCCACCGCCGCCAGGATGTCCGCGTCCGTGTCGTACGTGGTCAGGACCAGCACCCGGGGGGACGGGGACCCGGCCGTGATCAGGGCCGTGGCCGCCGAGCCGTGCATGCCGCCGCCCGGGCCGAACTGGAGGTCCATCAGGACCACGTCGACCCCGGCGGAGCCGGCCAGCTCCACCGCGCGTTCCGCCGTGGCCGCCTCCGCCACCACCTCGAAGTCCGGCTCCGTGTCCAGCACCGCGCGCAGCCCGGCCCGGACCACCGGATGGTCGTCGGCGAGGAGCAGCCGGATCGTCATGACAGGGCCTCCGCGGGCAGGGGAAGGGTGACGGCCACGGCGGTGCCCTGGCCCGGGGCGGATTCGACCGTGAACAGGCCGCTGAGGCTCTCGGCCCGAGAGCGCATCGCCGGCAGGCCGAAGCCGCCCCCGTCCGAGGGGGCGCAGGAGGCCGCGCCGGGGTCGAAGCCCTTGCCGTCGTCGACGATGTCCAGGGTCACGGAGGAGTCCATGAAGGTCAGGGTGATCTCGGCGCGCCCGGCCCCCGCGTGGCGCACCACATTGGCCAGCGCCGACTGCGCGATCCGCAGCAGCGCCACCTCGTAGGGGGTGGGGAGAGGGCGCGGGGTGCCGCTCAGGGAGAAGCGGACCCGGGGGCCCGGAGCCCCGGTGCAGAGGCGTTCCAGCGCGGCCGGCAGCGACCCGTGTTCGAGGTCCGGAGGCGTGAGGGCCCGTACGAAGCGCCGCGCCTCGGCGAGGTTCTCCTGGGCGGCCTCCCGGGCCCGGCCGATGTGCGCAAGGGCCGCCGAGCCCTCGGGCAGGCTGCGCTCGGCGGCCCGCAGGAGGAGCTGGATGGAGGACAGGCCCTGCGCCAGGGTGTCGTGGATCTCCCGGGCGAGCCGCTCCCGCTCGGCCAGGATCCCGGCGCTCCGCTCGGCCGCGGCCAGCTCCGCCCGGGTGGTGATGAGCTCCTCGATCAGCTCGCGGCGCCGCTCGCTCTCCCGGTACAGCGCCTGGTAGCCCAGTACGGTCGCCACCGCCACGGCCCCGCCCAGCAGCGGCCCGAGGAAGGCCCCCGGGGTCACGGCGCCGCTGTGCGCGAGGAAGCCGGCGATCGCCGCGCACGCGGTCACCGCGACGGCCGCCACGCCCCAGCGCAGCCGCAGCAGGTGCAGCTCCAGGAAGTACAGCGGGAAGGCGATCCACAGCCCGTCGGGGGAGACCACGAGCAGCGCGGCCCAGGCGGCGCCCAGGGCGGCCAGCCACAGCGCCCCGGCGCGCGCCGAGCTGTGCACCGCAGGGGTCCGTACGCCCGCGAGGTACACGGCGGCCAGCACCGCGCAGGCCGCGACCACCCAGCCCGCACGCGGTGCGGAGTCGGCGACGGCCCGCCCGGCGGCGAGGGCGAGCAGGCCGAAGAGCAGCGCGTGCAGGCACAGCCGCAGGACGCGGGAGACGGGGGTGAGGGTGCGCGCGCCGGGCGCGGGGAGGGCGGCCGCGGTGGGCGGGAGGGGAGCAGTCATGGCCCGACCAGCGTAAGTCCGGGTCCGGGGGCCCCGGTCAACCAAAGGATTGATGTCTCGGTGCGCCCTTCGATACGAGGATCTCTACTGGGGCGCGATGCCTTGTGTCCACGCGGAAGACCAAGGTGGGGAACATGTTCGTCGCATGGAGAGATCTACGGTTCGCCAAGGGCCGCTTCGCCCTGATGGGCTCGGTCGTACTGCTGATCACACTGCTGGTCGGCCTGTTGTCAGGGCTCACCGCAGGCCTGGCCCGGGAGAACATCTCGGCCATCACCGGCCTGCCCGCCACCACCCGCCTCGCGTTCGCAGCGCCCGCCGGGGACCAGAAGGTCTCCTTCACCAACTCCCAGGTGCCCGAGAAGGCCTGGCTGGCCTGGCGGGAGCAGCCGGGCGTGACCTCGGCGCAGCCGCTGGGCATCCGCACCACCAACGTCGTCTCGGGCGAGCGCACGGCGGGCGTGTCCGTCTTCGGCGTGGATCCGGCGGGCGCCCTCGCGCCCCGGGGGAGCGGACTCGCCCAGGGAAGGGTGGTGCTCACCGAGAAGGCCGCCAAGGAGCTCGGCGGGCTGGCCGCCGGATCCAAGCTCAGGATCGGCCAGGTCGAGACGACCGTGGCCGCGGTCTCCGGCACCGCCGCCTACAGCCACACCCCCGTGGTGTGGATGGACCTCAACGACTGGCAGCGCGTCGGGAACCCCGGCACCTCCATCGACACCCTCGCCACCGTCGTGGCCCTGGACGGCAAGGGCGTCGACTGGGCGGCCGGTGACACGGCCACCGCCACCAGGGCGCAGACCGTCGACGACGCGCTGAGCGCGATCGGCTCCTACACCTCCGAGAACGGCTCGCTCCAGCTGATGCGCGGGTTCCTCTTCGCCATCTCGGCCCTGGTCATAGGGGCCTTCTTCACGGTGTGGACCATCCAGCGCAGCGGCGACGTCGCCGTGCTGAAGGCACTGGGTGCCTCCACCCCGTACCTCCTCAAGGACGCCCTCGGGCAGGCCGTGGTGATGCTGGCGCTCGGCACCGGCGCGGGCACCGCGCTCGCGGCCGGCTTCGGGGCGCTGATCAGCGGCGGGGACGTGCCCTTCGTGCTCGACGCCGCCACCGTGCTGGTCCCGGCCGCCGTCATGATCGCGCTCGGCGCGCTGGGCGCCGCCCTGTCCATCCGGCGGATCACCGCCGTAGACCCCCTGACCGCTCTCGGGAGCGCCCGATGACCCTGCTCGTGCACGACGTCACGCTCACCTACCCGGACGGCGACGGCCGCCTCACCGCGCTGGACGCGGTCGGCCTGGAGGTGCCGGCCGGCACCCTGACGGCGGTGGTCGGCCCCTCCGGTTCCGGGAAGTCCAGCCTGCTGGCCGTCGCCGCGACCCTCGTCACGCCCGACGCGGGACGGGTGGTCGTGGCCGGGCAGGACGTCTCGACCCTCGGCGCGGGCGAGAAGTCGGCGCTGCGCCGGGAGAAGATCGGCATCGTCTTCCAGCAGCCGAACCTGCTGGCCTCGCTCACCGCCGCCGAACAGCTCCAGGTCATGGCCCACCTCTCCGGCCGCCCGGTGCGGGCCCTGCGCCGGCGGGCCCTGGAGCTGCTGGACGCGGTGGGGCTGGCCGACAAGGCCGACAAGCGGCCGCACCAGCTCTCCGGGGGGCAGCGCCAGCGGATCAACATCGCCCGCGCCCTGATGAACGAGCCCGCCGTGCTGCTGGTCGACGAGCCCACCAGCGCCCTCGACCACGAGCGCGGCGCCGCGATCCTGGACCTGCTGGTCACCCTCACCCGGGAGCGCTCCACCGCCACCGTGCTGGTCACCCACGACCACGCCCACCTGGAGCGGATGGACCGCACCGCGACGATGACCGACGGGCGCCTGACCGTCTCGGTTCCCGCGTAGCGCCGGCCCGTCGGCGGGACGCGCCGACGGGGCCAGGTAGGCGAGGCGGCCGCGCAGGCCGGGGAAGTGCGGCAGGGGGAGCGGCCGCCAGCCCCGCGCCCACGGGGGCGGCGGCGCCCCGGCCGCCCCCAGGAGGACCGTGGGCCGGGTGCGGGCCAGCGCGGCGAGCCCCTCGGGGGTGATGCTGCCGTCGTGGTCCCCGTAGACCTGGCGCGAGGAGCACCCGGCGAGGAAACCGACCCGGACCGCCTCCCAGCCGCTGACCACGCAGGGCGGCCGTACCCCCTGGCGGTGCAGTTCGGCGAACACGGCGGTGAATGCCGTCCGGGTGGCCCTGCTGCGTGCTCCCAGCGTGGCGGTGACCGCGAGGTGGAGCGCGAGATACCCCGCCAGCGCCAGGCAGAGCACCCCCCGGGCGAGCGGGCGGGTACGGGCCAGGGTGAGCAGCCTGGTCAGGCACAGGGCGACGGGGAGGGCCAGCAGGGCGTACGCGGGCAGCAGGAAGCGCGGGGCCGCGTACCCGACCAGCAGCAGGTACGGCGCCGCCAGGGACAGCGCCGCCACCGTGGGTACGAGGAACAGGCGAAGCCGCCCCGACCGGTACGCGGTGACGAGCCCGCCCGCGGTGAGCAGCGGCAGCGCGAACCACCACAGGGCGGTCACGGGGTCGGACCAGGGCACGTCGCACGGGCGGCAGAGCGTACGGCCGCCCAGGGCGCGGAGGTGGTCGCCGAACGCCGGGTTCCAGCCGAGGCCGCCCTGGATCTCTCCGGCGCGGTGCAGCCGGGGGAGGAGGCCGCCATGGCGGAGCTCGGCCTCGACGACCCACTGGGCGCCCCCGAGCAGCGCCCCCGCCGCGAGCGCCCCGAGCAGCGCGGGCCGCCGCCCGGCACGGACGGCCGGCACGGCGCACGCGAGGGGCAGGACGAGCCACACCGCGTCCGAGGGGCGCATGAGCGCGGCGAGCGCGGTCCCGGCGCCCAGCCCGGTGAGCGCCAGGCGGTCGCCGGGATCGCGCGCGGCCCGCAGGAAGCAGCCCACGGCGAGGAGCGCCCCGAAGGCCACCCAGAGATTGGGCATGGCCTGAGGGCCGTAGAACACGGTCGGCCACAGGCAGGCGAAGAGGGCACCGGCCAGGGCGAGCACGGGCGCCGGGATCAGCCGCCGCCACACCCAGAGGCAGAGCAGGAGCGCCGCCGCCGACAGCAGCGCCAGGTAGATCCGCAGGGCCGTGACGGACGGGGTGAGGAGCGTGACGGGGGCGACGAGGAGGGTGATTCCGCGGGCGCGCGGGGCGCTGAAGAACGCGGCGGGAGCGTCGCGCGCGACCTGGCTGACGTAGACGGTCTCGTCCCAGCCGAGTCCGGTGCCCGGCACTACCAGGAGCAGCTGGGCGACGGCGTACGCGGCGGCCACGGGAGCCAGCCGGACGAAGGCGCGCCGTCGCTCCGCGCGGGCGGCGGCCCCGGGCGGGGCATCGGGCGGGCTCGGCGCCGTGACGGGGGTCGGGGCCATGGGCGGACCTCGGGGCGGGGAGGCGGGGCAGTTGCCCACCACGCTGCCCCGTCGGGGCGGACCCCGCCATCACGGACGGGCAGTCGGCCCAGCGGTCGGCCCGTGCCCTCGGCCCGCGGTCGGCCCGGGCGTGGGCCCGGCGCGGGCGGGCACCGCGGTGCCCGCCCGGTCTAGGCCGGGTTCTGGCTCTGCAGGGCCACCGACAGTTCGGCCGCGACGCCCTGGAGGATCGGCACGAAGGACTCGGCCACCGCCTCGGTCACGCGGCCGGCCGGGCCGGAGATGGAGATCGCGGCGGCGGTCGGCGAGTCGGGTACGGAGACCGCCAGGCAGCGGACTCCTATTTCCTGCTCGTTGTCGTCGACCGCGTAGCCCACCCGGCGGACCTGCTCCAGGGCCTCCAGGAAGCCCTCGGGCGTGGTGATGGTCTTCTCGGTCGCGGCCGGCATCCCGGTGCGCGCGAGCAGGGCCCGCACCTCGTCCGCGGGGGTGTAGGCGAGCAGCGCCTTGCCCACGCCGGTGGAGTGCGGCAGCACGCGGCGGCCGACCTCGGTGAACATGCGCATGGAGTGCTTGGACGGCACCTGGGCGACGTAGACGATCTCGTCCCCGTCGAGCAGGGCCATGTTCGCGGTCTCGCCGGTCTCCTCCACCAGACGTGCCAGGTAGGGGCGGGCCCAGGTGCCCAGCAGCCGCGACGCGGACTCGCCGAGGCGGATCAGCCGGGGGCCGAGGGAGTACCGTCGGTTGGGCTGCTGCCGGACGTAGCCGCACGCCACGAGGGTGCGCATGAGGCGATGGATGGTGGGCAGCGGCAGACCGCTGGCGGCGGAGAGCTCGCTGAGGCCGACCTCGCCCCCGGCATCGGCCATGCGTTCGAGCAGATCGAAGGCGCGCTCAAGGGACTGGACGCCACCGCTGGCGGCGGTGGGCTTGGTGGAGGCGTCGGTGGTGCTGGCGCTGGACGTCGGCACGGCGCGGTCCTTTCGGTGCTGGCAGGCAAGCAAGCAGCCTACCGGTCGGTCGGCGTCGGCCCTAGAGCCGGGTCAATGCCGTCCGCGCCGGTCAGAGGCGGTTTGTCCTGGTGGCGGACGTCCTCGGGAAGTTGCCCGTCCGGTTCCCGGTGGCGGTAGCTACATTCTGTATGGCGAAATCTTAATTCCATCCTGTGGAAACATCCAATTGCGATACGCGGACGTCAGTGGTCCGTCCGGGCGCTCTTGACTGGTTCCGGATCGACGTGAAGACTCCGTCAACAGAACGTTGAATTTCGCTCTGTGGAAGTAGATGGGGAGGTTCCGGTGTCCGACCTGGCTGTGGAACTGGTACTGCGCTCGACGCGCGTCATCACCCCCGAGGGGACGCGCGCCGCTTCGGTGGCCGTCGCCGGCGGGAAGATCGCGGCCGTGCTGCCGTACGAGGCCGACGTACCGGCCGGGGCCCGGCTGGAGGACTTCGGCGACGACGTGCTCCTCCCCGGCCTGGTCGACACCCACGTCCACGTGAACGACCCCGGTCGTACCGAGTGGGAAGGCTTCTGGACGGCCACCCGAGCCGCCGCGGCCGGTGGCATCACCACCATCCTCGACATGCCGCTCAACTCGCTGCCGCCGACCACCACGACCGCCAACCTGGTGGTCAAGCAGGAGGTCGCGCGGACCAAGGCGCACGTGGACGTCGGCTTCTGGGGCGGTGCGCTGCCGGACAACGTCAAGGACCTGCGCCCGCTGCACGACGCCGGCGTCTTCGGCTTCAAGTGCTTCCTGTCGCCCTCCGGCGTGGAGGAGTTCCCGGAGCTCGACCAGGAGCAGCTCGCCGCCTCGCTCGCCGAGATCACCGGCTTCGGCGGCCTGATGATCGTGCACGCCGAGGACCCGCACCACCTGGAGTCCGCGCCGCAGAACCCGGGCCCCAAGTACGCCGACTTCCTGGCCTCCCGCCCCAAGGACGCCGAGAACACCGCGATCCAGAACCTGATCGACCAGGCGAAGCGACTGGGCGCGCGCGTCCACGTCCTGCACCTGTCCTCCTCCGACGCGCTGCCGCTGATCGCCGCCGCGAAGGCCGAGGGCGTCCGGATCACGGTCGAGTCCTGCCCGCACTTCCTCACCCTCACGGCCGAGGAAGTCCCGGACGGCGCAACCGAGTTCAAGTGCTGCCCGCCCATCCGCGAGTCCGCCAACCAGGACCTCCTGTGGGACGCGCTCGCCGACGGCACGATCGACTGCATCGTCTCCGACCACTCGCCCTCCACCGCGGACCTCAAGACCGGCGACTTCGCCACCGCGTGGGGCGGCATCTCCTCCCTCCAGCTGGGCCTGCCGGCCATCTGGACCGAGGCGAAGAAGCGCGGCCGCACCCTCGAGGACGTCGTCCGCTGGATGTCCGCCGCCCCGGCCGCCCTCGCCGGTCTGGCGGGCAAGGGCGCGATCGAGGCCGGCCGCGACGCCGACTTCGCCGTCCTGGCCCCCGAAGACACCTTCACCGTGGACCCCGCGGAACTGCACCACCGCAACCAGGTCACGGCGTACGCGGGCAAGACCCTGTACGGCGTCGTGAAGTCCACCTGGCTGCGCGGCGCGCGGATCGCCGACCACGGCACCCCGTCCGAGCCCACCGGCCGACTCCTTGAAAGGCAGAACTGACAGTGGCGATTGAATCCTTCACCGGCAACGCGAACCCGTACGGAGGCGGCGACCCGTACGCGGACTACCGCAGCGCGGACTTCCCGTTCACCCAGTACGCGAACCTCGCCGCCCGTGAGCTCGGCGCCGGTGTCATCGAGGCCAACGACGAGTTCTTCGCCCAGCGCGAGAACCTGCTGATCTCCGAGGCCGCGCACTTCGACCCCGAGGACTTCGGCCACAAGGGCAAGGTCATGGACGGCTGGGAGACCCGCCGCCGCCGCGGCATCTCCGCCACCCAGCCCTGGCCGACCCCCGAGGACCACGACTGGGCGCTCGTCCGCCTGGGCGCCCCCGGCGTGATCCGCGGCATCGTGGTCGACACCGCCCACTTCCGCGGCAACATGCCGCAGGCCGTCTCCGTAGAGGCCACCAACTGGGAGGGCGCCCTCGCGCCCACCCCGGCGGAGCTCCAGGGCGACGACATCAAGTGGACGACCATCGTCCCCCGCACCCCCGTCGGCGGCCACGCGGCCAACGGCTTCGAGGTGGACGCCCCGCAGCGCTTCACGCACCTGCGCGTCAACCAGCACCCCGACGGCGGCATCGCCCGCCTGCGCGTCTACGGCGAGGTCGTCCCCGACCCGGCGTGGCTCGCGGCGCTCGGCTCCTTCGACGTCGTCGCGCTGGAGAACGGCGGCTCCGTCCAGGACGCCTCCAACCGCTTCTACTCCCCGCCGACCAACACCATCAACCCGGGCCGCTCCCGCAAGATGGACGACGGCTGGGAGACCGCCCGTCGCCGCGACAACGGCAACGACTGGATCCGCTACCAGCTCGTCGCCGAGTCCGAGATCCGCGCCGTCGAGATCGACACCGCCTACCTCAAGGGCAACTCGGCCGGCTGGGCCTCGCTGTCGATCAAGACGGGCGAGGAGGGCGAGTGGACGGAGTTCCTGCCGCGCACCCGCCTGCAGCCCGACACCAACCACCGCTTCGTGCTCGACGCCCCGGCGGTCGGCACGCACGTGCGCATCGACATCTTCCCGGACGGCGGCTTCTCCCGCCTGCGCCTCTTCGGCGCGCTGACGGAGGCCGGCACCGCCGCGCACACCGCCCGTCACCAGGAGCTGGGCGGCTGACGCCACCCTCGTGACCGCCCCGGGGGCCGAC
The DNA here is from genome assembly GCF_040612195.1 of Streptomyces sp. NPDC006450. NCBI lineage: Bacteria > Bacillati > Actinomycetota > Actinomycetes > Kitasatosporales > Streptomycetaceae > Streptomyces > Streptomyces sp. NPDC006450. The sequence continues at coordinate 34,030 of NZ_JBEXPT010000024.1, forward strand.
ACCCCCGGGGCATGCCCGACACCCCGCAGGGGCGCACCGTTTCGACGGTGCGCCCCTGCGGCCTTCTCCGGCGGCGCGGGAGGCCGTTCCACGGCTACGGCAGGCGCCCTGACCGCGCAGGGCAGGCTCCCTGACCAAGCAGGACACACGCCCTGACCACGCAGGGCCTCCGGCCGCCACCGCCCTGACGGCCTACGCCGCGTGGCCGCCGTCCACCGACAACTCGGCGCCCGTGACGTACGAGGAGTCCGGGCCCGCGAGGAAGGACACCAGGGCGGCCACCTCCTCCGGGGTGCCGAAACGGCCCAGGGCCGTCATGGCCGCCTGCGGGGCGGCGTGGGGGCCGTCCGCCGGGTTCATGTCGGTGTCCACCGGGCCCGGGTGGACCAGGTTCGCGGTGATCCCGCGCTCGCCGAGTTCCCGCGCGAGGGCCTTGGTCAGGCCGGTCAGCGCCGTCTTGCTCATCGCGTACAGGGTGACGCCCGGGCCCGGCACCCGCTGGGTCATGCAGCTGCCGATGGTGATGATCCGCCCGCCCCGGCCCATCCGGCCGGCCGCGGCCCGGGAGGCCAGGAAGACGCCCCGGACGTTGACCGCGAGGACCCGGTCCACGTCCGCGAGAGGGAGCCCCTCCAGTGGGCCGAGCACGCCCACCCCGGCGTTGTTCACCAGGACGTCGAGCCGGCCCAGGCCCCGTACGGTCTCCTCCACCGCCCCGGCGGCCCGCTCCGCGTCCCCCACGTCGGCGCGCACGGCCAGGCCGCGCCGGCCGAGCGCCTCGATCTTGCCGACCACCCCGGCGGCCGCGGCCGCGTCGCTGACGTAGGTGATCGCGACGTCGGCTCCGTCCTGCGCCAGCCGCAGCGCGGTCGCCGCGCCGATTCCCCGGCTGCCCCCTGTCACCAGGGCCACTGCGTTGCCGTTCATGGTGTTCCTCCCGCATCACTTGGTTGCGAGTTCAATGAAATCGGCCGCAAGGCGACGGCGCTGGCGGTAAACGGACATCGCGTTCGCGCGCGCCGGACCGATGAGTTCGGGTGGGACCGGGAGTCTGAACGAGTAGCAGACGTACCGGAGCCAAGGAGTGCAGAGCCATGGGAAAGCTGACCCTCACCACCTTCCTGACCCTCGACGGGGTGATGCAGGCCCCCGGAGCGCCGGACGAGGATCCCAGCGGCGGGTTCGCGTACGGCGGGTGGCTCGTGCCCTTCGCCGACGAGGGCATGGGGGAGTTCGTCACCGAGGTCTTCGACCGGACCGGGGCCTTCCTGCTCGGGCGCCGGACCTACGAGATCTTCGCCTCGTACTGGCCGCAGCACGACGACCCCGCCGACCCGGTCGCGAGCAGGCTCAACCGGCTGCCCAAGTACGTGGCCTCGACCACGCTCAAGGAGCCGGCCTGGGGCCCCGTCACCGTCATCGACGGGGAGCAGCTGCAGAGCGAGGTCGTACGGATCAAGGACGCGACCGAGGGGGAGCTGCAGGTACACGGCAGCGGCGCGCTCGCGCAGTGGCTGCTGGCGCGGGACCTGGTGGACGAGCTGAACCTGCTGGTCTTCCCGGTCTTCCTCGGCGGCGGACGGCGGCTGTTCCCGACGGGCGGGCTGCCGACGGCCTACGAGCTGAAGGACTCCCGCACCACCTCCGCCGGCACGGCCATCCACACCTACCGGCCGAAGGGACGCGCCGCGTTCGGCAGCTTCGACTGACGCCGGGCCCCTGGCCTGCGGATCTGTGGGTCTGCGGGCCGGCGGGCGGGGGGTGCGCGGGTGGTGCGCGGCCGGGATCAAAACGCTCGACCGGCCGATCACGCTCGGGTAGCTTGGGCTCGCCCCCGTGCGAGCCGCCGAAGTCTCCACCTGCCTTCTGCCGTTGGAGAACCGGTGTCCACCCTCGCCGCCCCCGCTTCCGTCACCGCGCCCCGCAAGGCCTGGCTCGCCGATCTGCCGGTCCTGCTCGTCGCCGTCGTCTGGGGCGGCAGCTACCTCGCCGCCAAGGGCGTCACGACCACGCACACCGTGATCGCGGTGCTCGTCCTGCGCTTCGCGCTGGTCCTGCCCGTCCTCGCCGTCGCCGGCCGCCGCCGGCTGCGCGCGCTCACCCCCGCCCAACTGCGCGGCGCCGGAGCGCTGGGACTCGTACTCGGCGGAATCTTCCTGCTGGAGACCTACGGGGTCGTCCACACCTCCGCCACCAACGCCGGGCTCATCATCAGCCTGACCATGATCTTCACCCCGCTCGCCGAGTCCGCCGTCCGCCGCGAAGCCCCCTCGCCCGCCTTCCTCGGGGCCGCGGCCGTCTCCGTCTGCGGAGTCGTCCTGCTCACCCAGGGGGCGGGTTTCACCACCCCGAGCCTCGGTGACCTCCTCATCCTCGGCGCCGCACTCGCGCGGACCGTGCACGTCCTGCTCATGGCCCGGATCAAGGCCGTGCAGGAGGCCGACTCGCTCTCCCTGACCACCGTCCAGCTCGGGACCGCGGTCGCCGTGTTCGCCGTACTGGCCCTGCTGCCCGGCACCGGCGCGAGCCCCTGGGCGGCCGCCGCCGACTTCGGCCCGGCCGAGTGGGCCGGGCTCGCCTTCCTCTCCGTCTTCTGCACCCTGTTCGCCTTCTTCGTGCAGATGTGGGCCGTCCGCCGCACCTCGCCCTCCCGCGTCAGCCTGCTGCTCGGCACCGAACCCCTGTGGGCCGCGGCGGCGGGCATCGCCATCGGCGGCGAGCGGCTCGGCGCGGCCGGGTTCGCGGGGGTCGCGCTGGTCCTCGCGGGTACGGCCTGGGGGCGGCGCACGGCTGGCTGAGTGAATGGCCGAAACCCGCTCCGGAGTAGATCAACTCCCGGTCTAGGGTGGCCACATGCCGGTCCTGGACCTCAGTACGATCGCCGAAGACTTCAACGAGAACCCGTATCCCCACTACGCGCGCCTGTGTGCGGAGGGACCCGTTCACCGCGTGAAGACGGCTGACGGCCAGGAGGTCTGGCTGATCGTCGGTCACCAGGAGGCCCGCCAGGCCCTCACCCACCCCGCGGTGTCCAAGAACTGGCTGACCTCCGGGCTCTACGCCGACCGGGAGCAGACCGAGGCCAGCGCCAACATGATGCGCGCCGACCCGCCGAACCACACCCGGCTGCGCCGGCTGGTCGCCAGCTCCTTCGCTCCCGGCCGGATCGAGACCCTGCGCCCGCGCATCCAGGAGATCGTGGACCGGCTGCTCGACGGGATGGAGGCCCTTCCGGAGCGCCGCGCCGACCTGATCGAGGTCTTCGCCCGGCCGCTGCCCGTGACCGTGATCTGCGAGCTCCTCGGGGTCGGGGAGGCCGACCGCGGCGCCTTCCACGGCTGGATCACCGAGATGGTCTCGCCCACGGGGGTCGAGTCCGAGAACGCGGCCGTGCGCGCCATGACCGGCTACACGGCCGGGCTCGTCGACGCCAAGATCGCCGATCCGGGCGAGGACCTGCTCAGCGACTGGGTGACCAGCCGGGGGGACGGGGGAGACCGGCTCTCCCGCCGGGAACTGGTCGCCATGGCCGTCCTGATGATGGTCGGCGGGCACGAGACCACGACGCACCTGGTCTCCAACGGCATGCGCGCGCTCCTCACCCACCCCGACCAGCTCGCCGCCCTGCGCGCCGACCCGGCCGGACTGATCGACGGCGCCGTCGAGGAGGTCCTGCGCTACGAAGGCCCGGTGGAGACGGCCACGTTCCGCTTCGCCGCCGCGGACCTGGAGATCGGCGACACCTTCATCGAGGCCGGCTCCGGCATACTCGTCTGCCTCGCCGCCGCGGACCGGGACCCCGCCCGCTTCGACCGCCCCGACACCTTCGACATCCGCCGCCCCTCCCGCGGCGGGCACATCGCTTTCGGACACGGCATCCACCACTGCGTCGCCGCCCCGCTCGGCCGGCTGGAGGGCAGGATCGCGATCTGGTCCCTGGTGGAGCGCTTCCCGGACCTCCGGGAGGAGCCGGCCGTCCCCGCATGGGTGCCCGGGACCCTGGTCCGCGGGACGACCCGCTACCCGGTCCGCTGGTAGCCGGCATGGACGGGACGGGAGCCACGGACGGCGCGGGAGTCACGGACCGCGCGGAAGCCGAAGACCGCGCGGAAGCCGAAGACCGCGCGGAAGCCGAGGACGGGGCGGGCGGCTCAGGGGCCCCGGGGATCCGCCTGCGGGCCTCAGAGATCCGCGAGCTCCGCCAGCGCGACCCGGCGTCCCTCCCGCCGCGAGAGCTCGCAGGCCTCCGCCACGCGGAACGCGGCGAGCGCCTCGAGCCCGTCGCACGGATTGGGGCCCTCGCCCCGCACCAGCCGGACGAAGGCCGCCAGCTCGGCCTCGTAGGCGGGGGCGAAGCGCTCCAGGAACCCGGGCCAGGGCTTGGTCGCCGGGGGCGGCCCCTGCGGTTCGGTCGAGGCGATCGGCGTACGGTCGTCCAGTCCGGTGGAGACCTGGTCCAGCTCCCCGGCCAGCTCCATGCGTACGTCGTACCCGGCGCCGTTGCACCGCGTACCGGTACTGGAGACCAGCGTCCCGTCGTCCAGGGAAAGGATCGCGCTGGCGGTGTCGATGTCACCCGCCTCCCGGAACCGCGGCGGTCCCGCGTCCGACCCCGTCGCGTACACCTCGCTGACCTCGCGCCCGGTCACCCAGCGCACCATGTCGAAGTCGTGCACCAGGCAGTCCCGGTACAGCCCGCCCGAGGTCCGCAGGTACGCGGCGCCCGGCGGCGAGGGATCCGCGGTCGTGGTCCGTACGGTGTGCAGCCGGCCCAGGGCTCCGGAACGGACGAGCTCGCGGGCCGTCGTGTAGCCCGCGTCGAAGCGGCGCATGAAGCCGAGCTGGAGCACCCCGCCGGCCGAGGCCACCTCCCGCAGTACCGCCAGCGTGCGGTCCAGGTCCGGGGCGAGCGGCTTCTCGCAGAACACGGGCAGCCCGCCGCGGACCGCCCGTACGACGAGGTCCGCGTGCCCGTCGGTGGCGCAGGACACCACCAGCGCGTCCACGCCCCAGGTGAAGATCTGCTCGACGGTGGGCGCGGCGGTGGCCCCGAGCCGGTCGGCGAGGCGCACCGCCCGCGCGGGGTCGGCGTCGGCGAGCAGGAGCGATCCCGCGTCCGCCTGGCGGGCCAGTGCCGCCGCGTGGAAGGAACCGATCCGGCCCGTTCCGATGAGCCCGATGCGCATGCACTCAACGTGGCCCCGTCCGGGGGAGCTGTCAATCTGTCCCCCTGTGTCCGGCACGGTCCGCAATGGCCCCGATGACCTTGCATGGTGCACTGTGACGGATACTGGGCGGCTGCGGCTTGAAACAAATGACCGTTTTGACGAGCGGGTACCGCGGCGGGACAGTGCCGCCGGGACGGCGCGACAAACGAAAGGCACGGGCAGACGTGGCTAGGGTTCGGACAGGGGTACGCCTCGTGGGCGCGGTGCTCGCGGCGGTACTGGGTGCCTCCCTCGTGGGCTGCAGCAGTACGGGCGGCAAGCGCGCCGAGGACCGTGCGAAGGCCGAGGCGGCGGGTCGGCCCGCCGTCTCCACCCCGCGCTGGACCTTCGCGATGGTCACCCACGCGGGAGACGGCGACACCTTCTGGGACATCGTGCAGAAGGGCGCCAAGGAGGCAGCGGCGAAGGACAACATCAACTTCGTCTACGCCCACGACGACCAGGCGCAGCAGCAGGCCCAGTTCGTCCAGAACGCCATCGACCAGAAGGTCGACGGGCTGATCGTCTCCCTCGCCAAGCCCGAGGCGCTCAAGGACGTCCTCGCCAAGGCCGTCGAGGCCGGCATCCCGGTGATCACGGTCAACTCCGGTTCCGCCCAGTCCGCCGAGTACGGGGCGCTCACCCACATCGGCCAGGACGAGGAGATCGCCGGCGAGGCGGTCGGCACCGAGCTGGGCAAGCGCGGCCGCAAGAAGGCCGTCTGCGTCCTGCACGAGCAGGGCAACGTGGGCCACGAGCAGCGCTGCGCCGGGGCGAAGAAGACCTTCGGCGAGTCCGGCGGGACCCTGGAGAACCTGTACGTCGAGGGCACCAACATGCCGTCCGTCCAGGCAGCCCTCCAGGCCAAGCTGCAGGCCGACCCCTCCGTCGACGCGATCGTCACCCTCGGCGCGCCCTTCGCGCCCACGGCCATCAAGGCCAAGGACGCGGCGGGCAGCAAGGCCGAGGTCGACACCTTCGACCTGAACGCCTCCGTCGCCCGCGACCTGAAGTCCGGCGCCCTCGGATTCGCCGTCGACCAGCAGCCCTACCTCCAGGGCTACGAGGCCGTCGACCTGCTGTGGCTCTACCGCTACAACGCCGACGTGCTCGGCGGCGGCCGGCCGGTCCTCACCGGACCGCAGATCGTCACGGGCGCCGAAGCGGCCACCCTGGAGAAGTTCATCAACCGGGGCAGCCGATGACCACCGCCACCCGGACCCCGGCACCGGCTCCGGCCCCGCGCGACGAGCGCCTCGCGCACACCTCGCTGCTGCGCCGCCTGCTCGGCCGGCCCGAGCTCGGCGCGGTGGTCGGCGCGGCGGCCGTCTTCGTCTTCTTCTCCTTCGCCGCCGACAGCTTCCTGCAGGCCTCCAGCCTGAGCACGATCCTGTACTCGGCCTCCACCATCGGCATCATGGCCGTCCCGGTGGCCCTGCTCATGATCGGCGGCGAGTTCGACCTGTCCGCCGGGGTCATGGTCACCTCGTCGGCGCTGCTCAGCTCGATGTTCAGCTACCAGATGACCGCGAACGTCTGGGTGGGCGTTCTCGTATCGCTGCTGGTCACCCTGGGGATCGGGTTCTTCAACGGGTTCATGCTGACCCGCACGAGACTGCCCAGCTTCATCATCACGCTCGGCACCTTCCTGATGCTGACCGGCCTGAACCTCGGCTTCACCAAGCTGATCAGCGGCTCGGTCTCCACCAAGACCATCGCCGACATGGAGGGCTTCTCCTCCGCCCGCGCGCTCTTCGCCTCGCAGTGGACCTTCGGCTCGGTCACCCTCAAGGTCACCATCCTGTGGTGGCTGCTCCTGGTCGCCGTGGCCACCTGGATCCTGCTGCGCACCCGCGCCGGGAACTGGATCTTCGCCGTCGGCGGCGGAGCGGACGCGGCCCGCGCGACCGGCGTGCCCGTCGTGAAGACCCGTATCGGCCTGTACATGGGCGTCGCGCTGTGCGCCTGGATCTCCGGGCAGCACATCCTCTTCTCGTTCGACGTGGTCCAGTCGGGCGAGGGCGTCGGCAACGAGTTCCTCTACATCATCGCGGCCGTCATCGGCGGCTGTCTGATGACCGGCGGCTACGGCTCGGCCATCGGCTCCGCCGTGGGCGCCTTCATCTTCGGCATGACCAGCAACGGCATCGTGTACGCCCAGTGGAACCCGGACTGGTTCAAGTTCTTCCTCGGCGCGATGCTGCTGCTGGCCACGCTGCTCAACGCATGGGTCCGCAAGCGGGCGGAGGCGAAGTGACGATGACCGAGACAGAGACCCAAGCATCCCCGGCCGGTGCACCCGCCCTGGTGAAGCTGACCGGCGTCAGCAAGTACTACGGCAACATCCGCGCCCTCCAGGACGTCTCCCTGGAGGTCTCGGCGGGCGAGATCACCTGCGTCCTCGGCGACAACGGCGCCGGCAAGTCCACCCTCATCAAGATCATTGCGGGGCTGCACCAGCACGACGCCGGCACCTTCGAGATCGAGGGGGAGGAGACGGTGCTCGCCAACCCGCGCGCCGCCCTCGACCGCGGCATCGCCACCGTCTACCAGGACCTCGCCGTGGTCCCGCTCATGCCCGTCTGGCGCAACTTCTTCCTCGGCTCCGAGCCCACCAGGGGCCGCGGCCCCCTCCGCCGCCTCGACGTGGAGCTCATGCGCCGGACCACCCGCGCCGAGCTGCTCCGCATGGGCATCGACCTGCGGGACGTCGACCAGCCCATCGGCACGCTGTCCGGCGGCGAGAGGCAGTGCGTCGCCATCGCCCGCGCCGTCCACTTCGGCGCGAAGGTGCTCGTACTCGACGAGCCCACGGCCGCCCTCGGCGTCAAACAGTCCGGGGTGGTCCTCAAATACGTGGCCGCGGCCCGTGACGCCGGCCTCGGCGTGGTCCTGATCACGCACAATCCCCACCACGCACACCTGGTCGGGGACCGGTTCGTGCTGCTCAAACGCGGCACCATGGCGGGCAGCCACACCCGCGACTCGATCACCCTGGACGAGCTCACCCGGCAGATGGCGGGCGGCTCCGAGCTCGACGAACTGAGCCACGAACTGGAGCGAGTGGCAGAATCAGGACCGGACAGCGCATCCGCGCCCCCGTCCGCCGCTCCATCCGACCAGGCATCCGGCCCCACTGCGGGCCCCGCCGCACCTTGAGGGACGACACGACTCGATGAGCACGTACCGGGACTTCACGCTCGCCCACCGGGGGGCGGCGCGAGGCACCGTCCTGCGGACCATCGGGACCCGTGAGCGCCGCTCGCACCTCACCGCACCGCGCGTGCCGACCGTCGGCATCGACATCGGCGGCACCAAGGTGATGGCCGGCGTCGTCGACGCCGACGGGGTGATCCTGGAGAAGATCCGGGCCGAGACCCCGGACAAGTCCAAGAGCGCCAAGGTCGTCGAGGACACCATCGTCGAGCTCGTCCTCGACCTCTCCGACCGGCACGACGTGCACGCCGTGGGCATCGGCGCCGCCGGCTGGGTCGACGCCGACCGCTCCCGCGTCCTGTTCGCCCCGCACCTGGCCTGGCGGGACGAACCGCTGCGCGACGCGCTCCAGTCCCGGCTCGCGGTCCCGGTCATGGTGGACAACGATGCCAACACCGCCGCCTGGGCCGAGTGGCGCTTCGGCGCCGGCCGCGGCGAGGACCACCTCGTCATGATCACCCTGGGCACCGGGATCGGCGGGGCCATCCTCGAAGGCGGCCAGGTCAAGCGCGGCCGCTACGGCGTCGCCGGCGAGTTCGGCCACATGCAGGTGGTCCCCGGGGGCCACCGCTGCCCCTGCGGCAACCGCGGCTGCTGGGAGCAGTACAGCTCCGGCAACGCCCTGGTCCGCGAGGCCCGCGAGCTGGCCGCAGCCGACTCCCCGGTCGCGTACAACCTCATCGCCCGGGTCGGCGGCAACGTCCACGAGATCACCGGGCCGCTCATCACCGAGCTGGCCCGCGAGGGCGACGCCATGTGCGTCGAGCTGCTCCAGGACATCGGCCAGTGGCTCGGCGTCGGCATCGCCAACCTCGCGGCCGCCCTCGACCCCTCCTGCTTCGTCATCGGAGGCGGCGTCAGCGCCGCCGACGACCTGCTGATCGGCCCCGCCCGCGACGCCTTCCGCCGACACCTCACCGGCCGCGGGTACCGCCCCGAGGCCCGGATCGCCAAGGCCCAGCTCGGCCCCGAGGCCGGCATGGTCGGCGCCGCCGACCTCTCCCGGCTCGTCGCCCGCCGCTTCCGCCGCGCCACGCGCCGGCGCGTCGAGCGGTACGAGCGCTACGCGCAGTTCGGCCGGCGCGACACCACCACCGGACCCGAGGACCAGGACCAGCAGTGACCCCGCCCTCCCTGCCCCGCCAGGCCCCGTCCCCCGACGAGCTGCCCGGCGCGCCGACCTCCACCGAGGACCGCAAGCACGTCGTGCGGCGCCGCTGGATCACCGCGATCATCATCCTGCTGCTGGTCGGGGTCCCGGCGGGCTACCTCGCGGTCTCCGCCCAGCAGAGCCGCCAGAGCGGCCGCGACAAGGCCGCCAAGGTGGGCGCCGCCACCGTGCGCCCCGGCTGGCCGTCCAAGGTGCAGCGCAGCATCTACGAGGTGCCGATCCCGCCGAACGCCTGGCGCGTCGGGTTCCTGGAGACCAACAACTGGCGCACCAGCCGGCTGTACGTGCAGTTCGCGGTCGTCCCGAGCGACCTGGACGCCTTCCTGGCCTCCGTCGGCACCAGCCGCGAGGCGCTGACCCCGGGGCCCTCGGTCTCCGAGCACGACACCGAGGTCGCCGGCTGGACCTGGATTCCCGAGACCAAGTGGCTCGGGACCACCCTCGAAGCGGAGAACCCGCGGCCCACCCGGGACATCACCGTCGACCTCTCGGACCCCCGCGTCTCCCGGGTGTACGTGGTCTCCACGACCGTGCCCTAGGCATACAGTGCTGCCGGGGGCGGAGCCGTGGCGCAGGGGTCGTCGCGCGCGGTCTCCACCCTCGCGAGGACGCCGGTTCGAATCCGGTCGGCTCCGCCTTCCCGCCCTGCGGGGCCCGCCGCCCCGCTAGCCTTCGATCATGAAGCTCACCAAGCGGCTGCACTCCTGCGTCCAGCTGGAGAAGGACGGGCGCGTGCTCGTCATCGACCCGGGCGCCTTCAGCGAAGCGGACGCCGGCCTCGGAGCCGACGCCCTGCTCGTCACCCACGAGCACCCCGACCACTTCGAGGAGGGCCGGCTGCGCGCCGCCCTCGACGCGAACCCGGCGGCGGGGCTGTGGACCCTGCGCAGCGTCGCGGAGAAGCTCGCCCCCGCCTATCCGGGCCGCGTCCACACCGTGGGCCACGGGGACACCTTCACCGCGGCCGGCTTCGACGTCCAGGTGCACGGCGAGCTGCACGCCGTGATCCATCCGGACATGCCGCGGGTCACCAACGTCGGCTACCTGGTCGACGGCTCGCTCTTCCACCCCGGGGACGCGCTGACCGTGCCGGACGCCCCCGTGGACACGCTGATGCTCCCGGTGCACGCCCCGTGGAACAAGATCGCCGAGGTCGTCGACTACGTCCGGGCGGTCAAGCCGCGCGTGGCCATCGACATCCACGACGCCTACCTCGCGGACCTCGCCCGCCCGATCTACGACTTCGCCCTCGACGCCCTCGGCGGCTCCCCGCACACCCGACTCACCGCCGGGGACACGGCCGAGCTCTGACTGTCGGTGCCGGGCGGTAGGTTGGACGGCATGCGTATCGCCACGTTCAACGTCAACTCGATCACCGCCCGGCTGCCGCGCCTGCTGGCCTGGCTGGAGAGCTCCGGCACCGATGTCGTGTGCATCCAGGAGACGAAGTGCTCCGCAGAGCAGTTCCCCTACGAGGAGCTGCGCGCGGCGGGCTACGAGTCGGCCGTCAACGCCACCGGCCGGTGGAACGGCGTGGCCCTGCTCTCCAAGGTGGGCCTGGAGGACGTGGTCATGGGGCTGCCCGGCGGGCCCGACTACGAGGGGGTCCAGGAGCCCCGCGCCATCTCCGCCACCTGCGGCGGGGTGCGCGTCTGGTCGGTGTACGTGCCCAACGGGCGCGAGATCGAGCACGACCACTACGGCTACAAGCTGGACTGGTTCCGGGCCCTGTCCGCCGCCATCGCGCAAGACGCGGCGGGGGAGCGCCCGTTCGCGGTGCTCGGCGACTTCAATGTGGCCCCGACCGACGAGGACGTCTACGACCCGGCGGTCTTCGAGGGCCTCACCCACGTCACCCCGGCCGAGCGGGCCGCCCTGGAGCAGCTGCGGGCGGCCGGGCTCTCGGACGTCTTCCCGCGCGCGCTCAAGTACGACCGGCCGTACACCTTCTGGGACTACCGGATGCTGGCCTTCCCGAAGAACCGGGGCATGCGCATCGACCTGGTCTACGGGAACGCGGCCTTCGCCAAGGCGGTCACCGACTCCTACGTGGACCGCGAGGAGCGCAAGGGCAAGGGTGCCTCCGACCACGCGCCGGTCGTCGTCGACCTGGAGCTCTAGGGCGTCCGGCCCGGTCCGGCGGGTGCCCCGAAGCGCGCGAGGCAGTGCCACACCCTCTTGAGGGCCTGCTCGTCGTCGCGGCCGGAGAGCAGGGCCTCCCCGATGATCCGGGGATCGAGCCGGCCGTCGGCCGCGATGGCCGCGCCCAGGTCGACGTACTCCCGTCCGCGGTAGTCGGAGTGCGTGCGCAGCTCCCCGACGGAGAGCGTGAACCCGCCGTGCCACTCCAGCGGGCAGGGCAGGCGAAGGGCCGCGGCCTCCACCGCCGTGCCGCGGTAGCAGGGGTCCAGGACCAGCGCTTCCACGTCGCGCTCCAGCCCGACCGGTCCGTGCACCTGGGCCTCGACGTAGTCGTCGAGGTCGTCCGGGCTGTCGGCCTCGGCCAGTGCGATCAGCGGCATGCGGGCCGCGACACCGAAGTCCTCGGGTTCGTGGAAGCTGTCGGGATAGCAGAAGGTGGTCCGCGCCAGTGACCGCGCGGTGAGCCTGAAGTGGGCGGACCCGAAGCGCGGTGCACCGCCGACCGGCTTGCGGCGGAAGTTCAGGGCCCCGTAGACGGGCCGCTCGTGGGCGGGCGCGTCGTCGTAGGCTCCGGCGAAGATCCTGCTCTCCCACCGCCACCGGTCACCGCCGGGGCGGGCGGTCAGACCGCCGTTGCCGACGCCCGTGACGAACTGTGAGCGGTAGGTGCCGTCCTCGGCCAGGGCGTCCAGGATCGGCTTGCCGCGCACGTGCCGGTCCGGGTGGAAGTTGAGGGTGACGCGCAGAGCCGGATCGACGGGATCGCCGGCCGACCGCTCCGTGACGTGGCGAAGGGCCCGTTCCTGCGGGGTGTCCGGGGCGTCGGAGTTCATCACGGCAGTCTCCCTCACGGTGATCGTCCGGTGCACGCGGATCGTGCCCACGGCCTGTGATCCTCCAGGCGCGTCCTATGGCCGCTCCCGCATTCGGGTGTCAGGCTGGCCTCATGAACATCCCTTTCCTGGCCAACTGGATGAATCGACACGAAACGGAACCGGGTGCGGGACTCGCCGCGGCCCTCGCGGACGATCCCGAGGGCATCAACGAGATGTTCGCGGAGTGCGAGATGCTGCGCGCCCACGCGCGCTCGGCCGGGCTCGAACTCGATGAGAGTCCGCGCTCGTTGGAGGAAATCGACCAGCTGATGCCGCGCTGGCGCCGGGATCCGGAGATCGCCCCGTGGCTGGGCAGCGACGCGGGCTTCTACCTCGGGACCGTGATCATCCGCTCGGTTCCGGGTGCCGCCTGGCAGGTGTGGCCCAACGGCCGGCCGATGATACGGCTGGCCTCGGGCCGCGAGCTGAACGTGGTCGAGTCGGGGGTGTCCTGGGCGATGACGGGATCCCCCGAGCTCAGCCAGGCCTACGCCGAAGCCTCGGAAGGCTGAGCTGTCATGGTGGGCCGGGCTTCCGGGGAAGGCCGGGCTGCGAAGGAAGGCTGAGTCGCCACGCGGGGCCGAGCTGCCGCGGAAGACCCCGTCGCCACGTAAGGCTGACCTCGCTGGCCTTTATGCGGCTTTTAGGCGTGTCGCGGTGAAGTGCCCTTCCGCGGCTGGATAGTTTGCGCTGACCTCGACACACCGACAAGTGGGCAGGGCAGCGTATGGCCGTCGATCCGTTGATCGAGCTGCGGGACGTCAACAAGCACTTCGGACAACTGCACGTCCTCCAGGACATCGACCTCACCGTCGGCCGCGGGGAGGTGGTGGTGGTCATCGGCCCCTCCGGCTCCGGGAAGTCGACCCTGTGCCGGGCGATCAACCGGCTGGAGACCATCGAGTCGGGCACGATCACGCTCGACGGCAAGCCACTGCCGGCCGAGGGCAAGGAACTCGCCGCGCTCCGCGCGGACGTGGGGATGGTCTTCCAGTCCTTCAACCTCTTCGCGCACAAGACGGTCCTCGCCAACGTCTCCCTCGCCCAGATCAAGGTCAGGAAGCGCAAGAAGGAGGAGGCGGACAAGCGCTCGCGCGAGCTGCTGGAGCGGGTCGGCCTCGCGAACCAGGCCGAGAAGTTCCCCGCCCAGCTCTCCGGCGGCCAGCAGCAGCGCGTGGCCATCGCCCGCGCGCTCGCCATGAACCCCAAGGCCCTCCTCTTCGACGAGCCCACCTCCGCGCTCGACCCGGAGATGATCAACGAGGTGCTGGAGGTCATGCAGCAGCTCGCCGCGGAGGGCATGACCATGGTCGTGGTCACCCACGAGATGGGCTTCGCCCGATCCGCCGCCAACCGCGTCGTGTTCATGGCCGACGGGAAGATCGTCGAGGACCGGACCCCGGAGGCCTTCTTCACCGCACCCGAGAGCGACCGCGCCAAGGACTTCCTCTCCAAGATCCTCAAGCACTGAGGGGCGGCCCGATGAGACTGCTACCGATGAGGTCCCCGCGCGCCCGGGTGCGAGCCCCGCGCACCCGGGTCCTGCCCGCCGTCGCCGCCGCCCTCGCCCTGCTGGGCGCCCTCGCCGGCTGCGGGAAGTCCGGCAGCCCGCCGGTCAAGGGCCCGCAGCCCGAGGACCTGCCCGTCTACCAGGTCGCGACAGGCTTCCAGCTGCCGGACTCCCCGACCTGGGAGAAGGCCAAGCGGCGCGGCCACCTCGTGGTCGGCGCCAAGGAGGACCAGCCGTACATGGGGGAGAAGGACCCCGCGAGCGGCCGCTACTCCGGTTTCGACATCGAGATCGCCAAGATGATGTCCGCCTCGCTCGGCTTCGACCCCAAGACGATCGAGTTCAAGACCATCTCCTCCGCCAACCGCGAGACGGCCCTGCAGAACGGCCAGATCGACTACTACGTCGGCACCTACACGATCAACGACAACCGCAAGAAGCAGGTCGGCTTCGCCGGCCCCTACTTCCTCGCCGGGCAGTCCCTGCTCGTACGGAAGGGGGAGACGGAGATCAAGGGTCCCGAGGACCTCGCCGGCAAGAAGGTCTGCTCGGCCGCGGGGTCCACCCCCTACCAGCGGCTCCAGAAGGAGTTCCCGCGGGCCGTCCTCGTCGCCTACGACACGTACTCGGTCTGCGTGGACAACCTGCTGACCTACCAGGTCGACGCCGTCTCCACCGACGACTCCATCCTCCTGGGCTACGCGGCCAAGGTCCCCGAGGAGCTCAAGGTGGTCGGCAAGCCCTTCTCCGAGGAGCCCTACGGCATCGGCGTGCCGCGCTCCGACAACGCGCTGCGCTTCGCACTGGACGACGCCCTCGCCGCGAACGAGAAGAACGGCAACTGGAAGAAGGCCTACGAGGCCACGCTCGGCCTCTCCGGCCAGCCGGCGCCGACACCACCCGCCATCGACCGCTACCCGGCGAGCTGAGGGGAGAGCGCACCGCCATGGACGTACTCACCGAAAACTTCTCGCTCTACGGGCAGGGCTTCCTCGGCACCGTGGAACTCACGGTCTACTCCTCCCTCCTGGCCCTGGTCCTCGGCTTCCTGATGGCCTCCTTCCGCGTCGCCCCCGTCGGCTCGTTCCGGGTCTTCGGCACCGTCTGGGTGACCGTCCTGCGCAACACCCCGCTCACCCTGCTCTTCTTCGCCGTCCTGCTCGGCCTGCCGCGCTTCGGCCTCGTCCTGCCCTTCGAGGTCTTCGCGGTGCTGGCCCTGGGCTGCTACACCTCGGCCTTCGTCTGCGAGGTCCTGCGCTCCGGCATCAACACCGTGCCCAAGGGCCAGGGCGAGGCGGCCCGCAGTCTCGGCATGTCCTTCGGCCAGACCCTGGGCGCCGTCGTCCTGCCCCAGGCCTTCCGGTCCGTCATCCCGCCCATCGGCTCCACGCTGATCGCGCTCGCCAAGAATTCGGCGATCGCCGGGGCCTTCAGCGTCAACGAGCTGCTGGGGACGTACAAGACCCTCAACGAGCTCGGCTACAGCATCATCTGGACCTTCGTCTGGATCGCGGTGGGCTACCTGATCATCACCCTGTCCATCAGCGCACTGTTCAACGTGCTCGAAAAGCGCTTCGGAGTCGCCCGATGACCGCGCACGCGCTCCACGGTGACCTGGAGTCCACCGCCCTCTACGACCTGCCGGGCCCGCGCGCCCAGCGCCGCCACTTCCTCTACGGGATCGCCTCGACGGCTCTCATCCTCGGGCTCCTCGGCTGGCTGCTCTACCTGCTCTTCGACACCAACCAGTTCACCGCCGCCAAGTGGAGCCCCTTCACCTACCAGGGCATCCAGGAGCTGCTGCTCAGGGGGCTCGGGAACACCCTCAAGGCCTTCGTCTACGCCGCGGTGCTCTCGCTCGTGCTCGGCGCCGTGCTCGCGACGGGCCGGCTCTCGGTCCACCGGCCGGTGCGCTGGCTGTCCACGCTGTGCGTGGAGTTCTTCCGGGCCATGCCGGTGCTGGTGATGATCTTCTTCATCTTCGTCGCGCTCAAGGTCCAGCCGCTGCCCGCGCTGGTCGCCGGACTGACCCTGTACAACGGCTCGGTGCTGGCCGAGGTCTTCCGGACGGGCATCAACTCGGTCGAGAAGGGCCAGCGCGAAGCCGCGTACGCCCTGGGCATGCGCAAGACCCAGGTGATGAGCTACGTCCTGGCCCCGCAGGGGGTCCGGGCGATGATGCCCACGATCATCAGCCAGCTCGTGGTCGCGCTGAAGGACACCTCGCTCGGCTACCTGATCACCTACGAGGAGTTCCTGCACGCGGGCAAACTGATCGCCTCCAACCTCGACTACGACCTCCCCTTCATCCCGGTGGTGATGATCATCTCGCCGATCTACATCGGGATGTGCATGCTCCTGTCCTGGTTCGCCACCTGGGTGGCGAAGCGCGAGCGCCGCAGCCCCAAGACGACGGCGGTCGACATCGACATCGACACCGCCGACCCCGGAACGGCGTTGCCGGGCCGGATCTGACCCGCGGGCCGAAGCCCCCCAGAGCCACACCCGGCCCGGCAACAGCCGCGGATCACTGCTCGCGCAGCGGCACCGAGACGTACGAGGGATCGGTGCGCGGCGAGGAGAAGGTCAGCTGTCCGCCGGTCGGGTTGTGCTCGATGTACAGCGGATCGACCGTGTCGACGACGACCGCGAGGCGGTGCCCGGCAGGGACGTCGTAGGCGGTGGAGAAGAGCTCCAGGTCCACGCCGAAGGGCTGGCCGGCCGGCTTCCCGTGGAAGGTGTACGGGGCGTTGCTGATCAGCTTGCCGATGCCCAGCGGGCCCACGTCGTAGAGGTACGCGACGAAGGTGCCGTCGGACTTCGAGGACGTGACGGTGGTGTGCAGCTCGACCGTGCCGCGGACGCGGCGCTCCTCGTCGTAGCGCGGCGACTGCCAGACGGCGGCGAAGGCGCGGGGGAGCAGCGGGATCGAGGCGGTCGGGGGCGCCTGGAAGAGCTGGTCGAGGAGGCTGGAGAGCATGACGATCCCGCCGTTGGCGCCGGAGTCGATGCCGGTGAAGAGGTGCTCGCTGTCGGAGAGCATCAGCTTCTCGGCGCCGCCGTCGCCGACCGACTTCCAGTCGGTGTAGCTTTCGTAGACCTCGTCCCCGCCGTCGTTGCGGGGCTTGATCTGCACCGGGGCCTCGGTGTCGACCCCGTTGGCCGCGCCCTTGAGGTAGTGGTCGAACCAGCGGTGGGCGTTGGTCCAGGTGTCGTTGGGCAGCCCGAGGAGGCCGGTGGCCTCGGCGGTGGCGTGGTCGCCGGGGCGGAACTCCAGGCGCTTGGGGCCGGTCAGCTTCTCGAAGAACTTCGCGTACTGGTTGGGCGGGAAGATGGTGTCGCCCCAGGCGTTGCCGAGCATGATCGCGGCGCCGTTGGCGTTGATCCGGTCCACCTGCTCGGAGGCGGAGCGCTTCTTGCCCCACTCGATCATCTGCGGCTCCCGGTCCAGCTTCGAGCCGAGGAAGTCGCCGAGGATCTGCTGGAGTTCGGGGCCGGGGCGCCCGGTGAGGAAGCCGGCGCCGCCGAGCAGGGCGGCCGCCTGGAGGTGCTGGGTGCGGCCGGAGTAGATGGACTCGATGAGATCGGCCCAGCCGCTGAGCGCGACCACGGCCTTGATGCGCGGATCGCTCGCGGAGGCCAGCAGGCTGATGCCCGCGCCGTACGAGACCCCGCCCGTGCCGATGTGCGCGGCGTCGGCCGGGGTGTTCGCGAGCGCCCAGTCGATGACGGCGGAGACGTCGGCGATGTCCGCCGGTCCGGCGGTCTCGATCTGGCCGCCGGAGAGCCAGAAGCCGCGGGAGGTGTAACTGACCACCACGTAACCGGAGTCGGCGAGCTTCTTGGCCTGCGCGATGTATTCGATCTGCGGCATGCCCCAGCTGGTCGGCAGCACGATCAGCGGGAACGTCGCACCGGCCCCGGCGCCCGCCGGGGTGAAGACGTTGCCCTTGAGCGTGATGCCGCCGGAGCCGGGGATGTCGTGGAAGCGCAGCTCCGGGGAGGCTGCCGGGGCTTGTGAGACGGCGGCGGTCGTGCGGGCGGGAGCCGCCTGGGCCTGATGGGGGGCCAGGCCCAGGGCGGCTGCTGCCAGTACGGCTGCCATGGCAGTCGCGGTGCTGGTGGTGCGGACCGTGCGGACCATCTATCGCTCCTCGCGTGTGCCGGGTGTCAAAGTGACCCGACGGTAACGGGAGGGGCTTACCGGAGGTAACCCGTGAGTAAGTTACGTGCCGGTAACGATTGAACGATGGTCAACTCGGTGCTGCCGGCCCGGTGGACCTCAGCCGACCTGCGGGGTTCCCGCCGTGGCGCTCCTGCTCTGCCACTGCTCCCAGCTGAGGTTCCACTCGCCGTAGCCGTTGCCGACGTCCGGATTGCCCTTGGAGCCCTGCCCCACGACCTCGAACGGGTCGCCGGCCTGGGACGCCGCGAAGAACGCCTCGGCGTTCTCGTCGCTCATGCCCACGCAGCCGGAACTGGTGTTGGCCCGGCCGAAGTTGGCGGTGTTCCACGGGGCGGCGTGCACATACATGCCCGACCAGGTCAGCCGGATCGAGTAGTCGACCATCTTGTCGTAGGAGTCGCCCAGGCCCACCGTCTGGGAGTCCATCCGGATGGTGCCCTCCTTGGCCATCATCACCATCTTCCCGTCCCACGAGGCCTTCTTGCCGCCGGGAGTGCCCGCCGAGACCGGGACGGTGCCGACGGCCCGGCCGTTCTCGGAGACCGTCATCTTCTTCGAGTCGAGGTCCACCTTCACCCGGCGGTCCTTGCCGACCTTGAACTCGGTGACGTAGTCCTTGACGAACATCCCGCCGCCGGGGCCGGAGTCGACGCCGTTCAGGTTCATCTGGACCTTCACGTCCGTGCCGGACTTCCAGTACTCCTTGGGTCGCCAGTCCACCCGGTCCTTGCCCGAGTAGTCCGTGATCCAGCCCCAGGAACCCTCGGTGTTGTTCGAGGTGGTGACCTTCAGCTGCTTCTCGACGGCGGCCTTGTCCTTCACCGGGTTGTCGAAGACGATCGAGACCGGCATGGCCACGCCCACGGTGCTGCCCTTGGGGATGTTGATCGAGACCTTGTTCACCTTGTCGGGGGCCGAGGTCTTGAACGCCGTCGTGGCGCTCTGGCTGTCCGTGTTCTGGGCCTCGACCTTGTAGTCGGCCGAGGGCAGGGCGTTGCCCTGCGAGGTCCAGGTCTTCCCGTCGGCGGATATCTGCCCGGCCAGTTCGCCGCCCTTGGCGTCCGTGACCTTCACCGCGGCGAGCTTGCCCTCGGCGATCGTCACGGTCACCGGCTGCCCCGCCTTGACCTGGTCGCCGGTGAGATTCACCGAGACCGCCATGTCCGGCTTCTGCTTCATCTCCGACGTGGTGGCGCCGCCCGAAGCGGCGCCGCCCCCGCAAGCGGCCAGCGAAGCCGCCAGCAAAGCGGTGCCGGCCACCACGGCGGTGCGGCTGCGTACAGAGAAGACCCGGCGTGTGCGGCTCAACGAAAACCCCTCCGAAGTAATGATCGTCCGTAAGAGAAGATGCGGACGGAACGACTCTAGGTTGCGGGAGATGCGAAAAAGATCAGGATTTCGCTTGTGACATGGACCGCAGCAAGACGGTCATCGTCCGGTCACAATCGCCGCGCAC
The DNA here is from genome assembly GCF_040612195.1 of Streptomyces sp. NPDC006450. Taxonomy (NCBI): domain Bacteria; kingdom Bacillati; phylum Actinomycetota; class Actinomycetes; order Kitasatosporales; family Streptomycetaceae; genus Streptomyces; species Streptomyces sp. NPDC006450. The sequence continues at coordinate 53,793 of NZ_JBEXPT010000024.1, forward strand.
GGCCGTCATGGACAGCTGTGAGAGTCCTGTGCATCCACCGATTCGGACGTACAGGAAGGCCGTTCAGCCATGTGCGCACTGCTCGTGACACCCGCCCAGCAGCACCGGACCCGAGGCCTGGACAGGGAGCTCGCCGTGCGCACGCTGTCCGTACCGGAATATCAGGCATTCCTTTCCAAGGAGGGCCGGGCCAGCTTTCTTCAGTACCCGTCCTGGGGCGGAGTAAAGGACCTTTGGCGATCGGAAAGGGTCGGATGGCACTACCCCGGCGGTGAAATAGAGGGCGCCGGGCTCGTCCTCTACCGTCAATTGCCCGGCACCCGGAAATACTTCGCCTACCTCCCCGAGGGGCCCGTCGCCGACTGGGCCGACCCCGACATCGACCGGTGGCTGACCCCCCTGAAGAACCACCTCAAGGCCTCCGGCGCCTTCGCCGTGCGCATCGGGCCCACCCCGGCCTACCGCCGCTGGGACGCGGCCACCGCCAAGACGGGCACCGGCCCGGGCCGGCAGATCTCCGACGTCCTCGCCACCGAGGTGGACCCGGTCGGCGCCGCGCTCGCCGACCGGCTGCGCACCCGCGGCTGGACGCGCTGCGGAGGCGAGGACGACGGCGACGCCCAGCCCCGCCACGTCTTCCGCGTCCCGCTCGCCGGACGCACCCTCGACGAGCTGTGGTCGGGCCTGAACCAGGAGTGGCGGCGCAATGTGCGCAAGGCCACGAAGGCGGGCGTCGAGACGGTCCTCGGCTCGGCCGCCGATCTCCCCGAGTTCTACCGGCTGCTGCGCATCACCGAGGAGCGCGACGGCTTCCGGCTCGGCCGCTCGCTCGCGTACTACCAGCGGCAGTACGAGGTCCTGAACGCCGAGGAACCCGGCCGCATGCGCCTCTACCTGGGCGTTCACCAGGGCGAGATCCTCGCCGCGCACACCATGATCGTGGCCGGCAGCCGGGTCTGGTACCAGACCGGCGCCTCCGCCGACCACCGCCGCGAGGTCCGCCCCAGCAACGCCCTGCAGTGGCGCATGATGTGTGACGCACATGCACTCGGAGCGGACGAATACGACATGCGCGGGGTACCCTCCACCCTCGACCCCGACGAACGCTCCTTCGGGCTGCTGCGCTGGAAGCTCGGCACCGGCGGACAGGTCGTCGAAACCCTCGGTGAGTGGGAGATCTCCATGGACGGATACGCCAACACGGCCCTCTACAAGGCGTTCCAGGCGTACATGGCCCGCCGGTGACCCTCGCAGACCCCAGAGCGGCCGCCACCCCGGCCGCGCAGGACACCGGCACCGAAGCCGCGGCAGAGCCCGGCGCCGACCGCGCAGCAGCGAAGAAGACCTCGGTGCTGCGCAGCGGCGCGCTCATGGCCGCCGGCTCGATCGTCTCCCGCGCCACCGGCTTCGTCCGCTCCGCCGTGATCGTCGCCGCCCTCGGCACCACCCTGCTCGGAGACGGCTACGCGGTCGCCAACACCGTCCCGAACATCCTGTACATCCTCCTCATCGGCGGCGCCCTCAACGCCGTCTTCGTCCCCGAGCTGGTCCGCGCCGCCAAGGAGCACGAGGACGGCGGCGCCGCCTACACCGACCGGCTGCTCACCGTCTGCACGGCCGCGCTGCTGGTCCTCACCACCGCCGCCGTACTTGCCGCCCCGCTGATCGTCTCGGCGTACACCGGCTACAGCGGCGGCCAGGAGTCCACCACCGTGGCCCTGGCCCGCTACTGCCTCCCGCAGATCCTCTTCTACGGGCTGTTCACCCTGCTCGGGCAGGTGCTGAACGCACGCGGCCGGTTCGGCGCGATGATGTGGACCCCGGTCCTCAACAACCTCGTCGTCATCGCCGTGTTCGGGCTCTTCCTGTACGTCTCCCACGGCGCGACGGACGGCCTGAGCGCCTCCGAGACCCGGCTGCTGGGCATCGGCACCACCGCCGGCATCGTCGTGCAGGCCCTCGGCCTGATCCCCTCGCTGCGCGCCGCCCGCTTCCGCTGGCGCCCCCGCTTCGACTGGCGCGGCAGCGGACTGGCCCGCCCGCTGCGCAACGCGGGCTGGCTCGTCCTGCTCGTCCTGACCAACCAGATCGCCTACTGGGTCGTCACCCGGCTCTCCACCGCCACCGGGCAGCGTGCCGTGGACGCCGGCCTCGCCGGCGGCGCTGGCTACACCGCCTACAGCAACGCCTACCTGCTGTGGATGGTCCCGCAGGGCATCATCACCGTCTCCCTCGTCACCGCCCTCATGCCCCGGATGAGCTCCTCCGCCGCAGACGGCGACCTCGCGGCCGTACGCAAGGACGTCTCCTACGCGCTGCGCTCCAGCGCGGCCCTGGTCGTCCCCGCCGCCGCGCTCTTCGCCGCGCTCGCCCCCTGGGTGATCGGCAGCGTCTTCGAGTACGGGCGCACCGGCCCCGCCGACGTCGCCGTCATGGCCGGCATGCTCGCGGCCTTCGCACCCGGCCTGATCGCCTACTCCGCGCAGTACGTGCTCTCCCGCGGCTTCTACGCCCTCTCCGACACCCGGACCCCCTTCTTCCTGAACCTCTCCATCGCCGCCCTCAACGCCGGGCTCTCGGCAGCCGCGTACCTGGTGCTTCCGCCGCGCTGGGCCGTCACCGGCATGGCCGCGGCCTGCTCGATCGCCTTCACCGTGGGCGCGGCCGTCACCGCGTACGTCCTGTCCCGGCGGCTCGGGCCGCGCACCGGGACCCGTACACAGCGCAGGAACACCGCCGTACGGACCCACCTGCGGCTCCTCGCCGCCTGCACCCCGGCGGCCGCCGCCGGGTACGCGGCCGCACGCTCCGTCGAACTGTCCGGGAACCTCTCCGGGCCGCTGGGGAACTTCGCCGGGGTGGCCGCGGGAACCGTGGTGATCGTCCTCGTCGTCATACTCCTCGCCCGCCCCCTGCGGCTCGCGGAGATCACCGACCTGCTGGACTCCGTACGACGCAAGACCGGCCGCTAGGACCCTCGGTTCCGGCCGGACCCGCCGACGGCCGCCGATATCGGCCGAAAGCGGGAGGGGACCGATCGAGGACCCTGGAATACTGACCCGATGCCACGCGTACTGCTGATCGAGGACGACCCTTCCATCAGGGAGGGCGTGGGCCTCGGCCTGCGCCGCAGAGGCCACGACGTGAGCGCCGCCGAGACCGGCGAGGCCGGACTCGAACTCATGGCGAGCTTCCACCCCGAGCTCGTCCTGCTCGACCTCATGCTGCCCGGCATCAACGGCGTGCAGGTCTGCCGCCGGATCCGGGAGAACAGCCAGGTCCCCATCATCATGCTCACCGCACGCGGGGACGACTTCGACATAGTCGTCGGCCTGGAGGCCGGAGCCGACGACTACATCGTCAAACCCGCCCGCACCGAGGTCATCGAAGCCCGCATCAAGGCCGTGCTGCGCCGCCTCAGCGAGCCCGCCGGCGGCCGCCCCGGCGTGGAGTTCCACGGAGAGCTGGCCGTCGACCGCGCCGGGCTCACCGTCGCCAAGAAGGGCGAGCGACTCCCCCTGGCCCCCAGCGAGATCAAGCTCCTGCTGCACCTGTCGGCCTCGCCCGAGCAGGTCTTCTCCCGCCAGCAGCTCCTCGAATACGTGTGGGACCACAGCTACCACGCCGACGCCCGGCTGGTCGACGCCTGCGTACGCCGCCTGCGCCACAAGATCGAGGACCCCGACGGCGCCCCCCGCTACATACAGACCGTGCGCGGCTTCGGCTACCGCTTCGGCCCGCTGTAAGCGCCGCGCATGAGACGTTTCGCACCCCTGGGCCTGCGCACCCGGCTGATCGCCGCCTTCCTCCTGGTCGCCGCCATCTGCGCGGTGAGCACGGCCGCGCTCACCTACCAGCAGGCCCGCAACGCGATCCTCAAGCAGAGCCAGGACACCGCCGTCAGCACCCTGCGCGACCTGGTCGACTCCCAGTACACCCAACTGCCCATGGGCCAGGCGGAACTCCAGCGGCTCGTAGGGGAACTGGGCAAGCGCGGCCAGCCGCACCCCTGGATCGTCTACGGGGAGTACGCAAAGCTCCGCGCCACCTCGAACCAGGGCGGCGCGCCCACCTCCACCGCCGTCAGCGAACAGCTCCGCCGCCAGGTGACCGCCCATCCGCACGGGGCCTTCCAGCGCACGAAGGACCCGGGCGGCAACCTCTCCCTCGTCGTCGGCATGCCCGCCGTCTTCAAGTACAACGAGGCCTACGAGACCACCGGCGCCGTCTTCTACGCGGTCGTGCCCCTGGACACCGAGCAGACCACCGTGGAGGCCCTGGTCGCCGCCGCCAGAACGGGCGCCGTACCGGGCCTCGCGATCTCCCTGATTCCCGCCCTGCTCGCCGCCCGCAGCGTCCTGAGGCCCGTACGCGACATGCGCAAGGCCGCCCAGCGGCTGGGCCGCGGCCGGCTCGACACCCGGATCGAGGTGCGCGGAGCCGACGAACTCGCCGGACTCGCCCGCACCTTCAACGAGACGGCCCGCGCCCTCGAACAATCGGTCAGCGAACTGCGGGAGGCCGAGGCCCGCGCCCGCCGCTTCGCCGCCGACGTCTCCCACGAACTGCGCACCCCGCTCGCCGGGATGCTCGCCGTCACCGAGGTCCTCGACGAGGACGCCGGGGAACTCGACCCGGACACCGCCAAGGCGCTGCGCCTGATCAGCGCCGAGACCGGGAAACTCGCGGTGCTCGTCGAGGACCTCATGGAGATCTCCCGCTTCGACGCCCGCGCCGCCGAACTCAACCTCGACGAGGTCGACCTCGCCGAGACCGTCACCAAGACCCTGGAACGCCGCCACTGGACCGACGGGCGGGTCACTACCGACCTGCCCCCGGACGTCCGCGCACGGCTCGACCCGCGCCGCTTCGACGTGGTCCTCGCCAACCTCGTGGGCAACGCCCTCAAGCACGGCGGGGCCCCGGTCCGCGTCGCGGTCCGCACCGAGACCCGGCCCGAGGGCGAGCGGCTGCTCGTCGAGGTCACCGACAGCGGGCCCGGTATCGCCCCCGAGGTGCTGCCGCACATCTTCGAACGCTTCTTCAAGGCCGATGCCGCCCGCACGCGCTCCACGGGCAGCGGTCTGGGCCTGGCCATCACCCTGGAGAACGTCCGGCTGCACGGCGGCACCCTGCTCGCCGCCAACGCCCCGGGCGGCGGCGCCCTCTTCACCCTCGACATGCCGCTGGAGGCCCGCGTATGACCCGGGTGCGCAAGGCCGTGGCCGCGGCCGCGCTGACCGTCCCCCTGCTGCTCGCCACCGGCTGCGGCATCGCCACCACCGGGGTGGTCGAGAGCGGCCGCTCAGGGACCGTGAAGCTGGCCACCGCGCCGGATCCGGGCCTGCTCTACTTCATCGCCCCCGACGGCGCGCTCGTCCCGGTCCCGGTCTCGGACCGGATGCAGCGGCCGGACGCCGGCTTCACGATCGGGGTGCTGCTGGAGGGTCCGAGCGAGGCCGCGCGCGAGGCCGGTCTGACCACCGAGATCCCGGCGCCCGACGCCAAGAACCCGTTCGGCGCGGACTACGTCCGGGCGGGCAGCACGTCCGAGGGTGACGGGAAGACCCTCCGCGTCGTGCTGCCCCTCCCGGTCGAGCCGCTGTCCGGCCCTGCCCGGCGCCAACTGGCCTGTACGGCTCTCGCCGCGGTGCGCACCAGTCCCGCCCCCGAGATCCTCCTCGTCGGCTCCGACGAGAAGGAGCAGAGCGCCGAGTGCGAGGTCAGGCCGCAGGGCTGAACCCGGCCGGGGCGCACGGGACGGCCGCCCCGGGCCCCGGGGCCCCGGCTCCGGCCCCGCGGGGCACCTTGCGGGCCGGGCCGCTCCCCGCCACCGTGTGGCGCATGGACCAAGGACCCGCCCCCGACGTCTTCGACCCGCGGCTCTACGCCGAAGGCGTCCCGTACGAGCGCTACCGGCTCCTGCGCGACCACCGCCCGGTGGCCTGGCAGAGCGAGCCGGAGGTGCTCGGCTGGCCCGCCGGCCCCGGCTTCTGGGCCGTCACCCGGCACGCCGACGTCGTCCGGGTGCTGCGCGACCACCGCACGTACTCCTCGTACCTGGGCGCCACCCAGATCCGCGACCCCGACCCGGCCGACCTGCCCTTCCTGCGGCGCACCATGCTCAACCAGGATCCCCCCGAGCACGGGACCCTGCGCCGGACCGTCGCCCGCGCCTTCACCCCGGCCCGCGTCGACGCCTTCGCCGCCCGCGTCCGGGGCCGCGCCCGTACGCTGCTGCGCGCCGCCCGCGACGGCGCCGTGGACGGGGCGGCCGACCTGGTGCGCACCGTCACCGACGAGTACGCGCTGCTGAACCTCACCGACCTGCTGGGCGTACCGGCCGCCGACCGGGGGCTGCTGCTGGAGTGGACGGTACGGATCATCGGCTACCAGGATCCCGAGGACGTCCCGGCTCCGCTGCTCGGCCCGGACGGGAAGCCGCTGAACCCGCGCTCGCCGGCGCTGCTGGGGGAGATGTTCGCGTACGCCCGCGAACTGGCCGCCCACAAAAGGGCCCACCCCGGCGACGACGTGATGACCGCCCTCGCGCTCGCCGGACTGGACGACGCGGAACTCGAGATGTTCTTCTTCCTGCTCACCGTCGCGGGCAACGACACCGTGCGCAGCGCCGCGCCCGGCGGCCTGCTCGCCCTGGCCCGCGATCCGGACGCCTATGCCGGACTCGCCGACGGCCGGGTCCCCCCGGACCGGGTCGTCGAGGAGCTCCTGCGCGTCCATCCGCCGGTGCTGAGCTTTCGCCGCACCGCCGCCGCCGACACCGAGCTCGCCGGACAGCGGATCCGGGCCGGCGACAAGGTGGTGGTCTTCCACGCCTCCGCGAACCACGACGAGCGGGTCTTCGCCGACCCCGGCCGCCTCGACCTCGGCCGCGCTCCCAACCCGCACGTCTCCTTCGGCGACGGCCCGCACGTGTGTCTCGGCGCGCACTTCGCCCGGCTCCAGCTCCGCGTCCTCTACGAGGAGTGGGCCGACGCCATGCCGGTACCGGAACTGGCGGGCCCGCCACGCCGGCTGGTGTCGAACTTCATCAACGGGATCACGCGGCTGCCGCTGCGGGTGTCCGGGCCGGCCGGGTGACGTCGGCGACCAGCTCCGTCACGTCCGGGCCGTAGGCATCGGAGTTGACCACCTTCAGCAGGATGCAGAAGGAGTCCTGTCCGTAGGTGCGGGCCAGCGACTTGTGGTGCCGGGCGAGGTAACGGGCCGCGGCGTGATTGCTGTTGGCCGTCTGACCCGCCATCAGGAACACCGGCCGCGTGCCGGAACCCGCGGTCAGCCGGGCCAGCAGGACGTGCTCGACCAACCCCTCCTGCCACCGGTACATCTCCCCGCCGAGAGTGAGCGCGCCCCGCTCCGGAGAGCGCTCACGGCTGTCGTCGAAGCGGACTCCCGGCAGCATGGAGGTCAGATGGGCCGCCGTCCGGGCGTTGGAGACGGGCCCGCCGACACAGAACTCGGCGCGCTCGCCGAAGCCCTGGCGGGCCCCGTCGTGGGTGACGATCTGCAGGTTCGCCCCGCAGTCCTTGATCAGTCCGGCGATCTCCAGCAGGGCGAAGGCGTCCTTGCGGTTCACCGACCCCTCGGTACCACTCATGTGCCGGTTGACCACGAACAGGCAGTCGGAACCGGTCGGCAGGCCGAAGAAGGCCTGCTTGCGGCGCAGTGCACGGCGCCACAGGTAGGTCCGGGTGAACCAGCCGAACCCGCCGCTGAGCGCGGTGGCTATCACCCCGAGCACGATGTTGCGGACGTCGTCATTCATGCGGCGGATCGTAGTCGCCGCACCGCCTTCATGACGCGATGGGTGCACGGAAGTTACGCTGCCGCTCCAAGGTCTGACAGGCAGTCGACTGGAGGAACCGAATGCGTGGTCCCGCCGCACGTCAGTTAGCGCTCGTCGCGCTTGCCGGGGCGCTCGTCTCGACCGGGGCGGTTGCCCCGCCGTCGCAGACCGCCACCCCGCCGAAGGTCCCGGTCGCCAGCGGCTACGGCGGGGCCGTCGCCAGTGTCGACGCCGACGCCAGCGCGGCCGGCATCGCCGTCCTGCGCTCCGGAGGCAACGCCGTGGACGCCGCCGTCGCGACGGCGGCGGCGCTCGGCGTCACCGAGCCGTACTCCGCAGGCATCGGCGGAGGCGGCTACTTCGTGTACTACGACGCCCGGTCCGGCCGGGTGCGCACCATCGACGGCCGTGAGACCGCCCCGGCGACGGCCACCGCGTCCCTGTTCCAGGAGAACGGCCTGCCGATCCCCTTCGCCGAGGGCCAGACCAGCGGCCGCGGCGTCGGAGTCCCCGGCACCCCGGCGACCTGGCAGAGCGCGCTGGAGTCCTGGGGCACCCGTCCGCTCGGCCAACTCCTCAAGCCCGCCGAGAAGCTGGCCCGCGATGGCTTCACCGTGGACTCCACCTTCCGGGCGCAGACCGCCCTCAACGAGGCCCGGTTCCGGGACTTCCCCGATACGCGGAAGCTCTTCCTGCCCGGCGGGGCCCTCCCGGTGGTCGGCTCCACCTTCAAGAACCCCGACCTGGCCGCCACCTACGCCGAGCTCGGCCGCAAGGGCGCGGGCGCGCTCTACCGGGGCCCGCTGGCCGAGGACATCGTCCGGACCGTGCGCACGCCCCCGGTGGACCCGGCAGCCACCCGCGTGGTCCGCTCCGGCGATCTGACCACCGGGGACCTGCGCGCGTACGCGACCAAGCGGCAGGACCCGACCCGGGTCGGCTACCGCGGCCTGGACGTCTACAGCATGGCCCCGTCCTCCTCCGGCGGCACCACCGTCGGCGAGGCGCTGAACATCCTGGAGCGCAGCGACCTCGGCTCGCTCACCGAAGCCCAGTACCTGCACCGGTTCATCGAGTCCTCCCGGATCTCCTTCGCCGACCGGGGCCGCTGGGTCGGCGACCCGGCCGCCGAGGACGTCCCCACGAAGGAGCTGCTGTCGCAGCGGTACGCGGACACGCGCGGCTGCCTCATCGACCCGGCCAAGGCGCTGACCAGCCCGCTGGCCCCGGGGGATCCCCGCAACCCGGTCGCCTGCGGCGGCTCCGGGCAGGCCGCCCCGACCACCTACGAGGGGGAGAACACCACCCACCTGACCGTCGCCGACCGCTGGGGCAACGTGGTCTCCTACACGCTGACCATCGAGTCGACGGGCGGCAGCGCCATCACCGTCCCGGGGCGCGGCTTCCTGCTCAACAACGAGCTGACGGACTTCTCCTTCGCCCCGGCCGCACCCGGTGTCCCCGACCCCAACCTGCCGGGCCCCGGCAAGCGGCCGCGCTCGTCGATGTCCCCGACCATCGTGCTGGAGGACGGACGCCCGGTGCTGGCGCTGGGTTCCCCGGGCGGGGCGACCATCATCACCACGGTGCTGCAGACGCTGACCGGGCACCTGGACCGCGGGCTGCCGCTGGTCGAGGCCATCGCCGCCCCGCGGGCCAGCCAGCGCAACCAGACCACCACCGAGCTGGAGCCGGGCCTGTGGAACAGCCCGGTCCGGGCCGAGCTGGAGGCCCTCGGGCAGGGCTTCCGGCAGAACCCGGAGATCGGCGCGGCCACCGGCGTGCAGCGGCTGCCCGACGGGCGGTGGCTGGCCGCGGCCGAGACGACCCGGCGGGGCGGCGGCTCGGCGATGGTGGTGCACCCGCACGGGAAGCGGTAGACCCGGGCGGGAGCGGGCCGGGACCGGGCGGGACCCGGCAGGCGGGGCCTGCCGGACGGTGAGGCCTACAGGGCGGTGAGGATCCTCGGACCGGCGGCGGTGATCGCGACCGTGTGCTCGGAGTGCGCGGCGCGGCTGCCGTCGACGGTCCGCAGGGTCCAGCCGTCGGCGTCACAGGCGTAGTCGTCCGTACCGCCCGCGATCAGCATCGGCTCGATCGCGATCACCATGCCGGCGCGCAGCTTCGTACCCTGCCCCGCCGGGCCCTCGTTGGGCACGCCGGGTTCCTCGTGCATGGAGCGTCCGATGCCGTGGCCGCCGAAGCCGTCGGGGATGCCGTACCCGGCGGCGCGGCAGACGCGGCCGATGGCGTGGGCGATGTCGCCGACGCGGTTGCCGGGCCGGGCGGCCGCGATGCCCGCCGCCAGGGCCGCCTCGGAGGTCGCGATGAGCCGCAGGTCGGCGGGGCGGGCCCGGCCCACGGTGAAGCTGACGGCCGCGTCGCCCACCCAGCCGGCCAGTTTCGCGCCGCAGTCGATGCTGACGAGGTCGCCGTCGCGCAGCCGGTAGTCGTTCGGGATGCCGTGCACGATCGCGTCGTTGACGGAGGCGCAGATCACGGCCGGGAAGGGGACCGGCGCGAACCGCGGCCGGTAGCCGAGGAAGGGCGAACTCGCGCCGGCCTCGCGGAGCACCTCGCGTGCGACCAGGTCGAGCTCCAGCAGGGACACCCCCACGGCGGCCCGGTCCCGGGCGGCGGCGAGGGCATGCGCGACGACGCGGCCGGCGGCGCGCATCTGGTCGATCGATCGGTCTGTCTTCAGTTCCATCATTCCAATAACTATACCGGTATAACTGTAACGGGATACTTATTGGGATCCGGGGTAGGATGAGGTCATGGTCCGTACCCCCCTCACCCCCGAAGAGCGCGAGCGCGGCGAGCGGCTGGGCGCCCTTTTGCGCACGGCCCGCGGCGGCCGCAGCATGGTCGAGGTCGCGGCCAGCGCCGGACTCTCCGCCGAGACCCTCCGCAAGATCGAGACCGGCCGGGCCCCGACCCCGGCCTTCTTCACCGTCGCCGCCCTCGCCGGCGCCCTGGGGCTGTCCCTGGACGAAGTGATGCGGCGCTGCGCCCTCGTGCCCGTGTGAGGTCCGGGACAGCGGGCGGGCCGCGGCCGTTCGGCCGCCGGGCCCGCCCTTCGG
>NZ_JBEXPT010000025.1:0-61155 GCF_040612195.1 Streptomyces sp. NPDC006450
CGGCGGGTGGTGCGGGGTAGCCGGCGTTCTGACCGGCGCCGGGGCCGCCGGGGCCGGGGCCCATCGGGGCACCGGGGTGCTGCCCGGCGGGGCCCTGGGCGAAGCCCTGCTGCGCGGGCCCGTCGTAGCGCGGACCGCCGGCCTGGGCCGGCGCCGGGGCGGGCGTCGGGGCGGGTGCGGTGCCCGCCTTGCGCGGGGCGAACCAGTTGCTGGTCGAGTCCTCCACCGGAGCCTGCTCGGGCGCGGGCGCCGGGGCGGCCGCGGGCTCGGGCGCCTGCCCGGCCTCGGCTTCGGGCATGGTCTGGCGTACGACCACGGGCGGAATCGGCCTCGAACCCGGGATGTTGATCCGGATCCGGGTCGTCAGCTGGGTCTCCGTCTTCGGCCCGTCGGAATCGGGTGTGGACGGCTTCGCGGGCGGTGCGGTCACTGAACTCTCCTCCGGGATGGTCGCCGCGCCCGGACCGGGGGGCACTGTCGTGGTCGGATTCTGGCCTGATCCATACGGCGGCGCACCCGGGGGGTGGGCCGCTGCGCCGAGCCCGTTGGGCCCGGAGGACGGACTGTCAGTTTCACGACTCAAGGCAGGTTCTCCCGATCGGCTCCGCCGCCCGTCATAGCGTGCGCGGGCAGCTCGGCGGCCGGTCCACCATACTGGCCGCCGCCCGCGCGCACCCGGCCACCGGGAGCGAAGGGTTCCCCTTGATCTCCTGCGCGCCCCGTGCGCGCACCCCCTGAGCCCCTGTCGTCCGGCTGCGGAGGGTCCGCGCACACACCGGCCGAGCCGCTCGTCAAGGCGTCGCGCGCGGCCGACGCCGCGTCACCTGGCTTTCCCGGCGGCCGAAAGCGGCCGGTCCTTCGGGAAGCTCATCGTGGCGCACATCACAGCGAGTACCGCTCCACCCAAAAGGTAGGCGTACATGCCGATTCCGGACGAACCGAGCAAGAAGTCCCCCTCCGGCCGGGGCACACCGAGCATCACGTAGGCGAGGAACCAGCCACCGACGGCGGCTCCCACCCCGATGCCGGTGCCCAGCGCGATCCGGCCGCCGAGGAACAGTCCGAAGAGCGCGAGGAGCGCGAGCGCCAGTCCGCCCGGGAACCACAGGTCGACGACGAGCCAGCCGGCCAGGCCGGTCAGCGCCCCCGCCACCAACAGGCCCAGCAGGACGGCGATCCGCCCCCCGCTCCAGGTGCCGGTCATGCCCGCACCCCCGCGAAGAGGTCACGCTCGCGCTCGCCCGCCGGGACGCCCGGCCGGCCGGCGGCCAACTCGTAGTACTCGTGGGTGAACAGCGGCTGCGCAAGGTCGTTGGAGAGCGCGAAGAAGGGGCCGTCCACCGCGATCTGGGTGGCATGGGCCCGCATCGCGGCGCTCTTGGCGGCCACGAACGCCTGCTCGGCGGCCTCGTCGCCGCCGATCTCGGCGGTGATCCGCTCGTCGGCCACCACGCCCGGCACGTCCTCCGGCGCGGCCGGCGCCGGGAAGGGCACCTCGCTCCCCGCCTCGCGCAGCCGGGCGAAGCCCTCCTCGACGACCGAGCGCGGGACGCGGTTCCAGTAGAACTTCTCGATGGCGTGCGGTGCGCCGAGGTCGCGGCGGTACGTGGGCTCCGCGGCCAGTTCGGCGGCGCGGGTGGCGACGCGGTGGGCCTGGATGTGGTCGGGGTGGCCGTAGCCGCCGTTCGGGTCGTAGGTGACGAGGACCTGGGGACGCAGCTCGCGGATCACCTCTACGAGGTACCCCGCGGCCTCGTCCACGTCGGCGGACCAGAAGGCGCCGGGCCGGCGGTTCTGTTCGGCGCCCATCATCCCGGAGTCGCGGAAGCGGCCGGGGCCGCCGAGGAAGCGGTGGTCGGCGACGCCCAGTTCGCGCATGGCGGCGGCGAGCTCGCCGATGCGGTGGGCGCCGAGGGCGTCGTCGCGGTCGGCCGTCAGGTGGGCGAGTCCGGGCGGGATGACCTCACCCTCCTCGCCGAGGGTGCAGGTCACCAACGCGACATGGACGCCCTCGGCCGCGTACTTGGCCATGGTGACGCCGTTGTTGATCGACTCGTCGTCCGGGTGCGCGTGCACGAGCAGGAGCCGACGGGCGGGAAGACCGTTCATGAGGGCCACCCTACGACCGTGGCGAGGAACGGCGGACCTGCCACCCGGAACCCCACACGGCGTCCCGGTCAGCCGGAAGAAACGCAGCGCCCTAGAACTTGAGGCCGCTGATCATGCTCGCCACGTTGTTGGTGAGCTGGGAGAGCGTCGGAGCCACGGTCGAGCTCGCCAGATAGAAGCCGAGCAGTACACAGACCACTGCGTGACCCGCCTTCAGGCCCGAACGCCGGACCAGCAGGAAGACGACGACTGCCAGCAGCACCACGGCCGAGATCGATAGTGCCACGGCTGTTTCACCTCCACGTCGAGCGGACATCGGGTTCGCGTACTCGCAACTCGGTGCTCGGCAGAGTCATACCCACCGTGCGCTACGGATCATAACTATCCGTACCACCACATCGATCGATTCCGGCAGCACGAGGGGCGCACGCCGCGCACGTCCGGGGTCACAGGAGTACCGGCCGGGGAGGCTGTACGCCTCCCCGGCCGGCTGTCGGCACCCGCACGGCCGCACGGGATCCAGGCTGCCCGGCCCAGATCTCGGGACAGAAACGGTCAAGTTGCCTGCATGTAAACCGAGTTGTGAGGAAACCGGGTCCGTTCACAGCTGTGGCGAGAAATGAGCGGTGCCGGGGGCCCTCAGCTCACTCCTTGGTCGGTGATCCCGGCGGCGGGCCCGGCGGAAGGACGGCCCGCTCGGATGCGAAATGGCAGGCCGAGGGGTGGGCCGCCGGCCCGCCCGGGAGGAAGGCCGGGATCTCCAGGAGCGGGACCTGCGACGCGCAGCGCGCCTCGGCCTTCCAGCAGCGGGTGCGGAAGCGGCAGCCCGACGGCGGCTTGGCCGGGGAGGGCACGTCGCCGGAGAGGATGATCCGCTCCCGGCCCGCGCGGGCCGCCGGGTCGGGGACCGGGACGGCGGAGAGCAGCGCCTGGGTGTACGGGTGGGTGGGGTGGTCGTAGATCTGGGTGTCGGTGCCGATCTCGACGATCCGGCCCAGGTACATGACGCCGACCCGGTCGGAGATGTGCCGGACGATCGAGAGGTCGTGCGCGATGAACACGTAGGAGAGGTTGAACTCGTCCTGGAGCCGCTCCAGGAGGTTGACCACCTGTGCCTGTACGGAGACGTCGAGGGCGGAGACGGGCTCGTCGGCGACGATGATCTCGGGCTGGAGGGCGAGGCCGCGGGCGATGCCGATGCGCTGGCGCTGGCCGCCGGAGAACTGGTGCGGGTACCGGTTGATGTACTCCGGGTTGAGGCCGACGACGTCCAGGAGCTCCTGGACCTTGCGGCGGCGGTCGCCCTTGGGGGCCACCTCGGGGTGGATCTCGTAGGGCTCGCCGATGATGTCGCCGACGGTCATGCGCGGGTTCAGGGAGGTGTAGGGGTCCTGGAACACCATCTGGATGTTGCGGCGCACGGACTTGAGGGCCCTGGCGGAGAGCTTGGCGAGGTCCTCGCCCTTGTACGTGATCGCGCCGGCCGTCGGGCGCTCGAGGTTGACCAGCATCTTGGCGACCGTGGACTTGCCGCAGCCCGACTCCCCGACGATGCCGAGGGTTTCGCCGGCCCGCAGGTCGAAGGAGACCCCGTCGACGGCCTTGACGGCGCCGACGTGCTTCTTGAAGAGGATGCCCTGGGTCAGCGGGTAGTGCTTGACCAGGTCCTCCACCACGAGGATGGGCTCAGCCACCGAGGCACTCCTTCCAGAAGAAGCACGCGCTGGAGCGGTCGGGTCCGACCTCGGCCAGCGGCGGTACGTCGGTGCGGCAGACGGCCCGGGCCATCGGGCAGCGCGGGTTGAAGGCGCAGCCGGGCGGGATGGCGAGCAGGTTGGGCGGCAGGCCCTTGATGGCGTACAGCTCCTGGCCCTTCTGGTCCAGGCGCGGGATCGAGTCCAGCAGGCCGCGGGTGTACGGGTGCGCGGGGCGCTTGTAGATCTCGTGGACGGGGGCCGCCTCGACGATCCGGCCGGCGTACATGACGGCGATCTTGTCCGCGACGTCGGCGACCACGCCGAGGTCGTGGGTGATCAGGATCAGGCCCATGTTGAGCTCGCGCTGGAGCTCGGCGAGCAGGTCCATGACCTGGGCCTGGACGGTGACGTCCAGGGCCGTGGTCGGCTCGTCCGCGATGATGAGCGAGGGTTCCAGGGCCAACGCCATGGCGATCATGATGCGCTGGCGCATGCCGCCGGAGAACTGGTGCGGGTAGTCCCCCACCCGCTCGCGCGCCGCCGGGATCTTCACCCGGTCCATCAGCTCGACCGCCTTGGCCCGGGCGTCCTTGCGGGACATCCCGCGGTGGACCTCGTACATCTCGCCGAGCTGCGCGCCGACGCTCAGGACCGGGTTGAGGGAGGACAGGGCGTCCTGGAAGATCATGGCCATCTCGGCGCCGCGGATCTTCCTGCGCTCCTCCTCCTTCATCTTCAGCAGGTCTTTGCCCTTGAAGAGGATCTCGCCGCCCGCGATGCGGCCCGGCGGCATGTCGAGGATGCCCATGACGGCCTGGGCGGTGACCGACTTGCCGGAGCCGGACTCGCCGAGCACGGCGAGGGTCTCGCCCTCGGCGACGGAGTAGTCGACCCCGTTGACGGCCTTGGCGACTCCGTCCCGCGTCTTGAATTCCACGTGCAGATCGCGCACTTCGAGCAGCATGTGCGGGGCTCCTCAGCGCAGCTTGGGGTCGAGGGCGTCGCGCACCGCGTCGCCGAGCATGATGAACGCGAGCACGGTCAGGCTGAGCGCGCCCGCCGGGTAGAGCAGCATGTGCGGGGCGTTGCGGATCTGGGAGGCGGCGTTGGAGATGTCGATGCCCCAGGAGACCGTCGGCGGGCGCAGGCCCACACCGAGGAAGGACAGGGTGGCTTCCAGGGCGATGTAGGTGCCGAGCGCGATGGTGGCGACGACGATGACGGGTGCGATGGCGTTGGGCGCCACGTGCCGCAGCAGCATCCGGCCGTTGCCGGCGCCGAGCGCCCGCGCGGCCTGGACGTAGTCGTGCTGTTTGGCGGTGATGACCGAGCCGCGGGCGATGCGGGCCAGTTGGGGCCAGCCGAGCAGCACGATGAAGCCGACGACGGGCCAGACGGTGGTGCTGGTGACCACGGACAGGAAGACCAGGCCGCCGAGGACCACGGGGATGCCGAAGAAGATGTCGGCGACCCGGGAGAGCATCGCGTCGCCCCAGCCGCCGAAGAACCCGGCGAGCCCGCCGAGCGCGGAGCCGAGGAGGGCCGCGCCGAGGGTGGCGCAGATGCCGACGGTGATGGAGGCGCGGGCGCCGTAGACGGTACGGGTGTAGACGTCGCAGCCCTGGGTGTCGTAGCCGAAGGGGTGGCCGGGGGCGGAGCCCTGCTGCGATTTGGACAGGTCGCACTGGAGCGGGTCGCCGCTCGCGATGAGCTGGGGCCAGATGGAGATGACCACGAGGAAGAGGATCAGCAGCGTGGAGACGAGGAAGACGGGGTTGCGGCGCAGCTGGTGCCAGGCGTCGGACCACAGGGAGCGGGGCTTCTCCTGGGGGCCTGCGGGGCCTCCCCCGAGGTCCTTCTCCAGCGACTCGGCTTCCTCCAGGGCGAGATCCATGACCCCTCCCTGGCCTGTGGGGGCGATGGCCTCGTGGGGGCCGGGGCCCAGCGGATCGTAGGCGCGGCGCTCGGGATCGGGCTCAGGCATAACGGATCCTCGGGTCCAGGACCGCGTAGAGCAGGTCGACGAGCAGGTTCGCCAGCAGGAACACGATCACGAGGATGGTCACGAAGCCGACCACCGTCGGGGAGTTGTTGCGCAGGATGCCCTGGTAGAGCTGGTAGCCGACGCCGTGGATGTTGAAGATCCGCTCGGTGACGATGGCTCCGCCCATCAGGGCGCCGATGTCGGTGCCGATGAAGGTGACCACGGGGATCAGCGAGTTGCGCAGCAGGTGGCGGGTGACGACCCGGCGCCGGGGCAGGCCCTTGGCCACGGCGGTGCGGACGTAGTCGGCCTTGACGTTCTCGGCGATGGAGGTCCGGGTGAGGCGGGTGACGTAGGCGAGGGAGACCAGTGCGAGCACGATGCCGGGCAGGATCAGCTCGCTGAAGGGGGCGTCCGGGGAGACGGTGGGCCGGACCCAGCCCCATTTGACGCCGAAGAGGTACTGCAGCAGGTAGCCCGTCACGAAGGTGGGCACGGAGATGACGACGAGGGTGAGCACCAGCACGCTGGTGTCGATGGACTTGCCGCGCCTCAGTCCGCTGATCACGCCGAGGGTGATGCCGACGACGATCTCGATGGCGATCGCGACGATGGTCAGGCGCAGGGTCACCGGGAAGGCCGAGGCCATGAGCTCGGTGACCTCCTGACCGTTGAAGGCGGTGCCGAAGTCGCCCTGGAAGATCTGGCCCATGTAGTGCAGGTACTGCTTCCACAGGGGCTGGTCGAGGTAGAGGTCCTTGCGGATGCGCGCGGCGGTGGCGGGGTCGGGGGCCTTGTCGCCGAAGAGGGCGGCGACCGGGTCTCCGAGGGCGTACACCATGAAGAAGATCAGGAACGTGCTGCCGATGAACACGGGGATCATCTGGAGCAGTCGCCGGATCACATAACGTCCCATGGACTGCTCCAGGTTCGATCCGCGAGAGGGGTCAGCTGACCTTGATCTGGTCGTACACCGGGACGCTGAACTGGTTGAGCTTCACGTCGGAGATGCGCTCCGAGTGGCCCGCGCTGCCGTTCTGGTACCAGAGGGGGATGGACGGCATCTGGGCGGCGAGGATCTTCTGCGACTCCTGGAAGGTGGCCGTCGCCTTGGCGGCGTCGCTCTCCCGGTTGGCCTCGTCGATGAGCTTGTCGAACTCCGGGTTGCTGAACTTGCCGTAGTTCGAGGAGGCGCCGGTGTAGTACAGCGGCTCCAGGAAGTTCTGGATCAGCGGGTAGTCGGCCTGCCAGCCGGAGCGGAAGGGGCCGGTCAGCTTGTAACTGCTCTGCTGGTTCCTGAAGTCGGCGAAGGTGCCGATGGGGTTGACGGTGCAGACCGGCCCCTCCCCCAGCGTGTTGTTGATGCTGTTGCAGACGGCGTCCATCCAGTCGCGGTGCGAGCCGGTGTCCACGTTGGACGTCAGGGTGACCTTGCCGCCGGGCAGTCCGCCGCCCTCCTGGATGAGCTTCTTGGCCTCGGTGGGGTTGAAGGAACAGGCCTCACCGCAGGCGGTGGCGGAGAAGCCGCCCTTTTCGCCGAGGGCCGGCGAGGTCCAGTCCTTGGCCGGGGTGCGGGTCTCGTGGAAGATCTGCTTGGTGATCTCGTCACGGTTGATCGCCATGGAGATGCCGCGGCGGACCTTCTCCATGCCCTCCTTGCTCCACTGCGGGTCGTACAGCGGGAAGGTGAGGGTCTGGATGATCAGGGCCGGCTGGTTGATGTAGCGGTCGCCGAGGTCGTTCGCGACGTTCTTCAGCTGCTGCGCCGGGATGTCGTCGACCAGGTCGAGGTTGCCGGAGATCAGGTCGGTGTAGGCGGTGTTGTTGTCGGTGTAGACCTTCAGGTCCACTCCGCCGTTGACCGCCTTGTCCTCCAGCGGGTAGGCGTCCCACTTGCGCAGCTTCATGCCCGTGCCCTTGGTGTACGAGTCCACCGTGTACGGACCGTTGCCGATGGGCTTCTTCAGCCAGGCGTCGTGGTCGGTGAAGAAGGCCTTGGGCAACGGGGAGAACGCCTGGTAGCCGAGGGTCTCGGGCCAGGTGGAGAACTTCTCCTTGAGGGCGACCGTGAAGGTCTTGGGGTCCTTGACGACCAGGCCGGACATGGTCTTGGCCTTGGGGTCGCCCTTCTCGGGGTGGACGTCCGCGTAGCCGACGATGTCGGAGAAGAAGGGCGCGTTGTTCTGCTTCTTGGTGACGTCTGCGCCGTAGTTCCAGGCGTCCACGAAGGACTGCGCGGTGACCGGCTCGTCGTTGCTGAACTTCAGCCCGTCCTTCAGCGTGATCGTGAAGTTCTGGCTGTCGGTGGTCTCGATCTTCTCGGCGAGGAAGTTGTTCGCCTCGCCGGTCTCGGGGTCGTACCGCTTGAGCCCCCGGAAGATCATGTCGAGGACCTTGCCGCCCTGGACCTCGTTGGTGTTGGCGGGTTCCAGCGGGTTCTGCGGGTCACCCCACGAGGAGCTGACGATCCCCGCTTCGCCGCCTCCGCCGCTGTCGCTTCCGCCGCCGCATGCGGTCGCCGCGAGGGCGACGGCCGCCGCGCATGCGGCCCACTTGGCGTGGGTGGCTCCGCGCATGGAGTGCCTCCTACTGGATCCCAAGACTCACTTAGGGCCCAATGTCACCCTATGTATGGTCCCGCACACTCCTCGTTGGACCGATTGCACCCTCGCGCCGCCCGGCTGTCACCCCTGCGAGTGCACGGCCGACCGCCACAGCGTCAGCTCCCAGGTGTCCACCGCATGGTGGAGGGTCATGCCGTGCGCCTCGTACAGCGCGAGCGCCCCGGTGGTGTTGCCCGTGTCCACGCCGAGGCCGACGGTGGCGCGGCCGCGGGCGGCGTAGGCGGCGAAGCCGTGGCGCAGCAGGAAGGTGCCGACGCCCCGGCCGCGGGCCTCCGCGCGGACGCCGAGGTGGCTGAGCCAGCCCATGCTGGTGCGGTCGTCGCGGGTGAGCAGGACCCCTACGTCGCCCAGCGCGGGCAGGCCGGCGATCCACACCAGCGACCAGTCCAGGCCGCGGCCGTCGATGTGGTCGAGCCAGGGCTCGTACGGGCGCTCCACGTGCCCGAAGTGGTCCGCGAAGGTCTCCTCGATCAGGGCGTGGGCGCGCCGGCGCTCGCTCTCGCCGCCGTCGCAGGGGCGAAGGGTGAGCCCGGCCGGCGGTACCGGCGCCACGTCGGCCGGGCCCAGGACGCGGGTCAGCACCCGG
Organism: Streptomyces sp. NPDC006450; assembly: GCF_040612195.1. NCBI lineage: Bacteria > Bacillati > Actinomycetota > Actinomycetes > Kitasatosporales > Streptomycetaceae > Streptomyces > Streptomyces sp. NPDC006450. The sequence goes on from NZ_JBEXPT010000025.1 coordinate 9,001, forward strand.
TGGCGGCGCACCGTGCGGTAGCCGCGGCCGGGCAGCAGTCCGGGGTCGAGGGTGCGCCCGCCGCTCGGCGAGAGCCACAGGAAGGCGTGCGGGGCCCCGGCGGCCAGCTCCCTGGACCGGGCCTCCACCAGGTCCAGCAGCCGGGCGGCGGCCGCGCCGCGCCCCGGCAGGACCCGGAAGTGGCAGTCGACGCGGCCGGGGCCGGAGTCGGCCCACACGAGGGCGTAGCCGAGGAGCCGGCCGTTCTGGAAGGCGAGGAAGGAGTCGGCTTCCAAGTCGACGTCGGGGTGGTGCAGATCCGCCGCGACGGCGCCGAGGTCGGTCTCCGGACGGCCGATCTCGATCCGGTCGATGGCGTTGAGGAGCCCGCAGATGTCCCCGGCGTCGGAGGGCCCGGCGGGCCGTACGGTGAGCATGCGGGCCATCAGACCACGGTGGCGGTCGGGGCGGCGTCAGCCGGCGGACGGGCCGGGCGGGCGGACGGCGGGACGACGGAGCGCCCGCCGCCGGAGAGATCCGGTGACGGGCGCCCTGTGGTGTCGCTGCGGGAGGTCAGACGGCCAGGACGGCCTTCTCCTCCGCGAAGTGGCAGGCCGACTCGTGCGAGGCCAGCGACTTGACTCCCTGGAAGCGCTCCGGGATGGCGAGCAGCGGCTCCTCAACGGAGCACTTCTCCTCGGCCTTCCAGCAGCGGGTGCGGAAGCGGCAGCCCGACGGCGGGTTGGCCGGCGAGGGGACGTCACCGGTGAGGATGATCCGCTCGCGGCCCTCGCGGGCGGCCGGGTCCGGCACCGGCACCGCGGAGAGCAGCGCCTGCGTGTACGGGTGGGTCGGGTGCTCGTAGATCTGCTCGTCGGTGCCGATCTCGGCCATCTTGCCGAGGTACATGACACCGACGCGGTCCGAGATGTGCCGGACGATCGACAGGTCGTGCGCGATGAAGATGTAGGAGAGGTTGAACTCCTCCTGCAGCTTCTCCATCAGGTTGATGACCTGGGCCTGCACCGACACGTCGAGCGCGGAGACCGGCTCGTCGCAGATGATGATCTCCGGGTTGAGCGCGAGGCCGCGGGCGATGCCGATGCGCTGGCGCTGGCCGCCGGAGAACTGGTGCGGGTACCGGTTGATGTACTCCGGGTTCAGACCGACGACGTCCAGGAGCTCCTGCACCTTGCGGCGCCGGTCGCCCTTGGGGGCCACCTCGGGGTGGATGTCGTAGGTCTCGCCGATGATGTCGCCGACCGTCATGCGCGGGTTCAGCGAGGTGTACGGGTCCTGGAACACCATCTGGATGTTGCGGCGCACGGCCTTCAGGGCGCGGCCGGACAGCTTGGTGATGTCCTGGCCCTTGTAGAAGACCTCGCCGGCGGTGGCGCGTTCCAGGTTCATCAGCAGCTTGGCGACGGTGGACTTGCCACAGCCGGACTCGCCGACGATGCCGAGGGTCTCGCCCTGGTACAGGTCGAAGGAGATCCCGTCGACCGCCTTGACCGCGCCGACCTGCTTCTTGAACAGGATTCCCTGGGTCAGCGGGAAGTGCTTGACGAGACCGCGGACCTGGAGGATCGGCTCGCGCACGGGGGCGTTGGTGAGCTCAGCCATGGAGCTGCTCCTTCCAGAAGTGGCACGCGCTGTGACGGCCGGCCAGTTCGGTGCCGTCCTGCTCGCTGACGGGCTGGAGGGTGGGGACCTCCGACCGGCAGATGTCCTGCGCGGCGACGCAGCGCGGGCTGAACGAGCAGCCGGTGGGCAGGCGCAGCAGGTTCGGCGGCAGGCCCTTGATCGCGAAGAGCTCCTGGCCCTTCTGGTCCAGGCGCGGGATCGAGTCCAGCAGGCCCCGGGTGTACGGGTGCGCCGGGCGCTTGTAGATCTCGTGGACCGGAGCGGTCTCGACGATCCGGCCGGCGTACATGACGGCGATCTTGTCCGCGACGTCGGCGACCACGCCGAGGTCGTGGGTGATCAGGATCAGGCCCATGTTGAGCTCGCGCTGGAGCTCGGCGAGCAGGTCCATGACCTGGGCCTGGACGGTGACGTCCAGGGCCGTGGTCGGCTCGTCCGCGATGATCAGGTCGGGCTCCAGCGCGATCGCCATGGCGATCATGATGCGCTGGCGCATACCGCCGGAGAAGTGGTGCGGGTAGTCGTCGACCCGCTCCTTCGCCGCCGGGATCTTGACCTTCTCCATCAGTTCGATGGCCTTGAGCCGGGCCTCCTTCTTCGACAGGCCCTCGTGGACGCGGAACATCTCGCCCAGCTGGTAGCCGACGGTGAGCACCGGGTTCAGGGAGGACAGGGCGTCCTGGAAGATCATGGCGATCTTCCGGCCGCGCAGCTTGCGCCGCTCCTCGAAGCTCATCTTGAGCATGTCCTGGCCGCGGAAGAGGATCTCGCCCTGCGGGATCTTGCCGGGGGGCATGTCGAGAATGCCCATGATGGCCTGGGCCGTCACGGACTTGCCGGAGCCGGACTCGCCGAGGACGGCGAGGGTCTCGCCGGCGCTCACGCTGTAGTTGACGCCGTTGACTGCCTTGGCCACACCGTCGCGGGTGTGGAACTCGACGTGCAGGTCGCGCACTTCGAGGAGCGGCGTCTGCGGGTCCCCGGCACGCGGGGAGGGGAGGCTGGAGGTGTTGTCCATGGTGATCACTTACGCCCTCCTCAGCGCAGCTTGGGGTCGAGGGCGTTGCGGACCGCTTCGCCGAGCATGATGAAGGCGAGGACGGTGATGCTGAGGATGATCGAGGGGTACAGCAGGATGTACTGCGCCACTCGGATCTGCGCGGAACCGGTGGAGATGTCCACGCCCCACGAGATGTTCGGGGAGGCGAGGCCCAGGCCCAGGTAGGACAGGGTCGCCTCGGCCGCGATGTACCCGCCGAGCGCGATCGTGGAGACCACGATCACCGGCGCCATGGCGTTCGGCAGGATGTGCCGGAACAGGATCCGCGTGGTGCCGGCGCCGAGGGCTTTGGCGGCGTGCACGTAGTCGGCCTGCTTCACGGTGATCACCGCGCCGCGCATGACGCGGTTGATCTGCGTCCAGCCGAGGAAGGCCAGGGCGAAGACGACCGTCCACACCGTGCGGTCGGTGAAGGCCTGGAGGACGACCATCGCGCCGAGCAGGAACGGGATGCCGAAGAAGATGTCGGTGACGCGCGACATGATCGCGTCCGTCATACCGCCGAAGTAGCCCGAGATCATGCCCGTGATGCCGCCGACGACGGTGACGATCGCGGTGACCGCGACGGCCACGATGATCGAGGCCCGGGTGCCGTAGATGAGGCGCGCGTAGACGCTGCGGCCCTGGCCGTCGTATCCGAGCCACTCGGGCGAACCGACCTTGGACAGCTCGGGGTGCTGGAGGAAGTGGTGGACCAGGTCGCCCTTGGTGGGGTCGGCACTGGTGAACCAGCTCGGGAAGGCGGCGATCGTCAGCAGGGTGAGGATCAGCACCGAGGAGACGATGAAGTACGGGTTGCGCCGCAGGTCGGCCCAGGCGTCGCCCCAGAGGCTGCGTGCCTTCTCGGCCTTCACCGGGTCCACCGGGGCGACGGCCGCCGAGGTCTCCTCGGGCGTCACGGCTTCGGTCTTGGTCATGTCAGGCATACCGGATCCTCGGGTCCATGACCGCGTAGAGGAGGTCGACGAGCAGGCTGGCTATGAGGTAGACGACGACGAGGACGGTGACGACACCGACCACGGTCAGGCCTTCGCGGCGGATGACCGAGTCGTAGATCAGACCACCGACGCCCTTGACGTTGAACAGGCCCTCGGTGACGACCGCTCCGCCCATGAGGGCGCCGATGTCGGTACCCAGGAAGGTCACCACGGGGATCATCGAGTTGCGCATCAGGTGCACACCGATGACGCGGCGCTTGGGAAGACCCTTGGCCACGGCGGTGCGCACGTAGTCGGCGCGCAGGTTCTCGGCCATCGAGGTGCGGGTCAGGCGGGCCACGTAGGCGAGCGAGAGCGATCCCAGGACGATGGCCGGTGCGACCAGCTCGCCCCAGGTCTCCTCGTTGCTGACGGTGGGTTCGATCCAGCCGAGCTGGAAGGCGAACACCGCCTTGACGATGAAGCCGAGGACGAAGACCGGCATGGAGATGATCAGCAGGGTGAGGATCAGGACCATGTTGTCCACGAGCTTGCCGGCCTTGAGGCCGGCGACGATCCCGAGGGTCAGGCCGAGAAGGATCTCGATGGCGAAGGCCAGGAAGGCCAGCCGGAGCGTGACCGGGAAGGCGTCACCGATCACTTCGGTGACCTCGCGGCCACTGCGGATCTGCGTTCCGAAGTCGAAGTGGAACAGGATCCCGGAGATGTAGTCCCAGTACTGGACGAGGATGTGCTTGTCCAGGCCGTGCTCGTGCCGGAGTGCGGCGAGCGTGGCGGGGTCCGTGCCCTTGTCTCCGAAGAGTCCGGCCACGGGGTCGCCGGGCAGGCTGTAGACCATAAAGAAGATGAGCAGGGTCGTCCCGAAGAAGACCGGGATCATCTGGAGCAGTCGTCGTGCGACATAGCGCCCCATCATGCCTCCGTAGAAGATGCGGCAGGCGCAGCCGGACGGGCCCTTTCGCCACGCACGCGCGTGACGGGATCGTCACTGCGTCGCGAAAGGGCCCCCCGGGCGCTGCATGTAGGCCCGGATGTGGGCCGGCTCCCCGCCGGCCCACATCCGTCGAAAGGAATTACGCGGTAGGACTTACTTCTTGACCTCGACCAGGTCGAGGATCGGGTCGCCGTCCTGGGCGTACTTCACGTTCTGGACCTTCTCGGAGAAGCCCGCGTTGACCTTGTAGTACCAGAGCGGGATGGAAGGCATGTAGTTGACGAGTTCCTTCTCGATGCCCTGGTAGGCCTTCACGGCCTCGTCGAGCGTCGCGGCGCTGTCCGCCGCGGCGATCTTGGCGTCGAGCTCGGGGCTGGAGAAGCCACCCTGGTTGCCGCTGGCGCCCGTACGGAACAGGTCGCTGATGAAGTTGGCGTTCACCGGGTAGTCGAGGACCCAGCCGGAGCGGTAGATCGACTTGACCTGCTTGGACTTGCGGGCCTGGAGGTCGGCCTGGAAGTCCGGCTTGGCGTCGCCGGTGCACTTGACCTGCGTGGCCTGGGTGATGCTGTTGCAGACAGCCTCGACCCATTCCTTGTGACCGCCATCCGAGTTGAACTGGATGAAGATCTCGTTGTTCGGGACGCCGCCACCCTCGGCGATGAGGGCCTTGGCCTTCGCCGGGTCGAACTTGGTGACGTCACCGGAGCCGGTCGGCGTGTAGCCGAGGACGCCCTTGGCGACCCAGCCGGTCGCCGGCTCACGGGTGCCCTGGAGCACGGTCTTGGTGATGGTCTCGCGGTCGATCGCCATCGACAGGCCCTGGATGACCTTCGGGTTGACCTTCGCCGGGGTCTTCCACTGGTCGGCGTAGTACGCGATGGCCAGCGTCTGGATGGCGGAGTACGCCTGGTCCACGGCGCGGTCACCGAGGTCGGCACGGTAGACCGGGAGGTCCTTCGGGCCGATCTGACGCAGGACGTCGAGGTTTCCGGCCTTCAGGTCCTCGTACGCGGCCTCGACGCCGGTGTAGTTCTTGAGAATCACACCGCCGTTCTTCGCCTTGTCTTCGCCCTTGTAGTCGTCGAAGCGCGTGAGCTCGATCTGCTTCTTGTGCTCCCACGACTTGAACTTGTACGGGCCGTTGCCGACCGGCTTCTCACCGGCAGCCGCGGGGTCCGCGTAGAACGAGGCGGCGAGCGGGGAGAAGACCTCGTAGCCGAGCTTGTAGCCGAAGTACGGCACCGCGCTGGCGAGCTCGATGGTGAAGGTGTTCTCGTCGACGATCTTCAGGCCTTCGAGCGCCTCGGCGGTGGGCTTGGCGCCCTCGGCCTCGGGGTGAAGAGCCTCGAAGCCCTTGATGTCGGAGAACCAGGACGCGTTGCCCTGCTTGTTGTTGATGTTCGCGGCCCAGTTCCACGCCTTGACGTAGGACTCGGCGGTCACCTTGGTGCCGTCGTGGAAGGTCCAGCCCGGCTTGAGCTTGACGGTCCAGAGCTTGCTGTCCGTGGTGTTGACCGACTCGGCGTTCACCATGACGAGCTTGCCGTCGGCGTCGTAGTCGACCAGCTGGGAGAACAGACCCGACATGGCGATCGAGCCGTTGGACTCCATCGTGTCGGCCGGGTGCAGGAGCTTCTCCGGCTCGCCCACCTCGATCGAGAAGATGCCGTTCGGGTCAACTTCACCCTTGGCCGCGGTCTTCCCGCCACCGCCGCCACAGGCAGTTGCTGCCAGGGCGACGACAATCGCGCCCGCTACCCACTTGGCGCTCTTGGCACCGCGCATGGGTTTCCTCCTCATGAGTCCACTGTCTGATGTGAAGGACACAGGTGTGCTTCGCCGACACCCCTGACGGCGATAGGACCGGTGTCCCGAGTGTGCTCGTGAGTCGACGCTCCCCACAGCGTGTGACCCATTGACCCGAGCTCAATGGAGCCATCCTCAGGGACTGCCTGACCGTAAACCACACTTAAGTGGTCTCGTTTTCACAACATCGCACTACGGCTAAAACCCGAAATCCGGACAAACGGATAGGAGACAGACATGAACGAAACGGACTGTTAGCTCTTCTTCCGGAGTGTCACGGTCGGTATGCGGACACCGGACCGAAACAATCCGCTTGACAAAAGCGAACAGCCCCCTTCGTCACGGTGTACGTGACGAAGGGGGCTGTTCACAAAAGCCCGTAACGGGCGGGACCCAAGTGTGACCTAGGTCCTACGCGACTACTTGCCGGACTTGGCGCGCGACGCGGTGCGCGAGCGGTCCTTCTGGTCCAGGACGACCTTGCGGATGCGGACGGCCTCGGGGGTCACCTCGACGCATTCGTCGTCGCGGCAGAACTCCAGGGACTGCTCCAGGGAGAGCCTGCGCGGGGGCACCACGTTCTCGGTGTTGTCCGCGGAAGCCGCACGCATGTTGGTGAGCTTCTTCTCCTTGGTGATGTTCACGTCCATGTCGTCGGAGCGCGAGTTCTCGCCGACGATCATGCCCTCGTACACCTCGGTGCCGGGCTCGGTGAACAGGACACCACGCTCCTGCAGGTTGATCATCGCGAACGGCGTGACCGAACCGGCGCGGTCGGCGACCAGCGAACCGTTGTTACGGGTCACCAGCGGGCCGAACCACGGCTCGTGGCCCTCGTGGATCGAGTGGGCGATGCCGGTGCCGCGCGTACCGGTGAGGAACTCGGTACGGAAGCCGATGAGGCCGCGCGACGGGACGACGAACTCCATGCGGACCCAGCCGGAGCCGTGGTTCGACATGTTGTCCATACGGCCCTTGCGGACGCCCATGAGCTGCGTGACCGCGCCCATGTGCTCCTCGGGGACGTCGATCGTCATGCGCTCGACCGGCTCGTGCACCTTGCCGTCGACCAGCTGCGTGACGACCTGCGGCTTGCCGATGGTCAGCTCGAAGCCCTCGCGGCGCATCTGCTCGACCAGGATGGCGAGCGCGAGCTCACCACGGCCCTGGACCTCCCAGGCGTCGGGACGCTCGGTGTCGAGGACGCGGAGCGAGACGTTACCGACCAGCTCGCGGTCCAGACGGTCCTTGACCTGGCGGGCGGTGACCTTGCGGTCCTTGACCGCGGACTTGGCGTCCGCGCCCTTGCCGCTGCCGCCGCGGCCGACCATCGGGGAGGTGTTCGTACCGATGGTCATGGAGATCGCCGGCTCGTCGACCGAGATCAGCGGGAGCGCGATCGGGTTCTCCGGGTCGGCCAGGGTCTCGCCGATCATGATGTCGGGGAAACCGGCCACCGCGCAGATGTCGCCCGGGCCCGCCACCTCGGCCGGCTTGCGGGTGAGCGCCTCGGTCATCATCAGCTCGGTGATGCGGACGTTGGAGATGGTGCCGTCACGCTTGATCCACGCGACGGTCTGGCCCTTGCGGAGCTCGCCCTGCTCGACGCGGACGAGCGCGATGCGGCCGAGGAAGTTGTCGGCGTCCAGGTTGGTGACGTGGGCCTGCAGGGGCGCCTCGTCGTCGTACACCGGGGCCGGCACGTGGGCCAGGATGGTGGAGAAGAAGGGCTCCAGGCTGTCGCTGTCCGCGGGGACGGTGCCGTCCTCCGGCTTGGTCAGCGAGGCGACGCCGTCACGGCCACAGGCGTAGACGATCGGGAACTCGATCTGCTCCTCGTCGGCGTCCAGGTCGAGGAAGAGGTCGTACGTCTCGTTGACGACCTCGTCGATCCGGGAGTCCGGACGGTCCGTCTTGTTGATGCAGAGGATGACCGGCATCTTCGCCTGCAGGGCCTTGCGCAGGACGAAGCGGGTCTGGGGCAGCGGACCCTCGGAGGCGTCCACCAGCAGAACGACGGCGTCCACCATCGACAGACCGCGCTCGACCTCACCACCGAAGTCGGCGTGGCCGGGGGTGTCGATGATGTTGATCGTGATCGGGGCCGACCCGTCCTTCGGGTGGTACTTCACCGCCGTGTTCTTGGCGAGGATCGTGATGCCCTTCTCACGCTCCAGGTCGTTCGAGTCCATCATGCGGTCGTCGAGGTGCTGGTGGGCGGCGAAGGCACCGGCCTGCTTGAGCATGGCATCGACGATGGTCGTCTTGCCATGGTCGACGTGGGCGACGATGGCGACGTTACGGATGTCGTGGCGCGTGGGCACTTCGGCGCTTCTCCCGGGATCGTGGATGGCGACGCGTACGGTCCGGCACGCGCGCCTCGACCGGGCGGAAAACCTGCCACGGCCTTACCCCATCGTACGTCGGCTGGCGGGAACCGCCTGCCGGGGGGTCTGTCAAGAGGCCGGACGACTGAGCGCGGCCGGGTCCTGGGTGGGGGGACTCAGCCGTGGATGGTGCCTGTAAACACGCGGGTCAACGGGTGTGTACGACCCTGCCCGCCGGTGATCCGGCGGGCAAGGGACTTGAGTCACATCTGAGCTTGAGACCTTCGAATCAACCCCGGATGCACCCCTTCGTCATCACTTCTTCTTCTCGTTCTTCTCCTTCGCCGCGGCCGGCTTCTTCCAGCCGATGTCCTGGTAGCGCGGGGCACCGAGGCCGAAGGCGCCCGCGTTGGTGAGACCGGGCTTCACCGCCACCAGCTCGGGGCGCTGGTAGAGCGGGATGGAGCCGGCCGTCGCCCAGATCCGGGCGTCCGCCTTGCGCATCAGGTCTCGGGCGGCCGCCTCGTCCAGCTCGCCGAGCGCCTGGTCGAAGAGCTGGTCGATGTGGTCGGTGCCGACCCGGGTGTAGTTCTGTTCGACCAGCAGCGAGCCGTCGGCGGCCGGCTCCGGCTTGGCGAAGATGGGCCGGGCGTCGGTGGCCGGGTAGGCGGTCGCGGGCCACGAGTAGAGCGCCAGGTCGTACTGGCCCGAGGCGATGTGGTCCTTGAAGAAGCTCTCGTCCGCCACCTTGGTCAGCTCGGTCTGCACGCCGACCTTCTGGAGCATCTGCGCGATCCGCTCGCCGACCGTGCGCAGCGCCTCCGAACCGGGGCCGGCCGGCAGGACGAAGCGCAGGCTGAGCGGCTTGCCGTCCTTGGCGAGCATGTTGCCGGAGGTGCGTACGGCCTGCTTGGCGGGGGCCGGGGCGGTGCTCGCCCGGGCCTGGTCCGCTTCGGCGACGGCTTCGGCGTCCAGGGCCGGGCTGCGCTTGCCGTCGTCGACGGCGTCCGCCTGGGCCTCGGCCTGGGTGCGCAGGTGCTGCTCCTGGAGGGCCGCGAACGGGGCCGGGGCCAGCACCGGGGAGAGCTCGTCCCGGCGCCCCTGCCCGTCCTCGGCGAACGCGTCGGCGTCGACGATCTCCCCGTCCCGTCCGGGCTGCCCGTCGCCGTTGCGCTCGTCGCCGTTGCGCTCGTCGTCCTGGCCGACGATGTAGAGGCCGTCGTTGCCGGTGCCCGGGCCCGAGGCCGGTACCGCGGGAGTCTTGGAGTCGTCCGTCTCCTTCGCGGCCTCCGAGCCCGCCTTCGCGCCCGCCGGCTCGGTGATCTTGCCGCCGCGGCGCCACCCGGCGTCCGCGAGCAGGGCCTGCGCGGCCTGGGTGTCCTGGCCGCCGAGGGCGTCGCTGTTGTCGGCGTACGCCTGCTGCCCGGCCAGCGCGAGGTGGCTGCCGACCGGCTTCGCCGGCAGGCCCAGCGGCTTCAGGACGATGTCGGCGAGCGCCTGGCGGTCCAGGGCGCGGGCCACGGCGCGGCGTACCCGCTCGTCGGCGAGCGGGCCGCTCGCGCCGTTCATCGCGAGCTGGGTGTAGGCGGGCTCCAGGGACTTGCGGACGGTGAAACCGCGCAGGGCGGTCTGCTCCTCGGCGTACCGCTTGACCGCCTCCGCGTGCTTCTGGCGGATGGCCTGCGCCTCCTTGGCCTTGTCCTCGTCCAGTCCGAAGGCGAGCGCCCACGACAAGGTGGCCTGGGCGGGTGTCACCGAGGCGGCGGGGCCGTGGGCCCCGTCGGCCTTGGCCGCCGCGCGGCGGGCCAGGGCGATCCGGTCGGCCCCGGTGCGGTCGATCTCCGCGAGGTCGAGCTTGCCGGCGGCCAGCGCGGCCGGGCGTTCGGAGCGGGGCACCGCGGTCAGGACCAGGGTGTCGAGCTTGGCGGGGCTGCCCCACCAGCGCGGATTGCGGGTCAGCGAGGCCGTACCGGTCTTCTTGTCGAGGGCTCCCAGCCCGAAGGGGCCCGCGGTGACCTTCAGGGCGCCCCGGGCTCCCTCGTTGAAGCTCTCCGGGGTGCCGGTGACCTGCTTGGGGTAAAGGGGGCTGAAGAGGGAGCGCCAGTCGGCGTACGGCCTGACGAAGGTGACCTTGACCTCCAGGTCCGTCTTGCCGCGCTCGATCTTCTCGATCCGGTCGTAGCCGGCGTTGCGCGCCGTCCAGTACGAGGAGTCCTTGCCGTTCAGGGCCCGCCACTGGGCGACGAAGTCGGCGGCGCCGATCTCCCGGCCGTCGCTCCAGACCGCCTGCTGGTTGAGCTTGTACAGGACCACCTGCTTGGGCTCCCGCTCGACGACCTGGGCCTTCTCCAGGTAGTCGGGATTGGCCACCGGCCGCCCCTTGCCGTCCAGCACGAACAGCTGGGGCAGTACCGCCCCGGCAATCCGGCTGGTGGTGGCGTCCGCATCTGCCTGGAAGGCGTTGAGGGTGGCCGGCATGGAGTCCACGGCCCAGCGCAGCATCCCGCCGTCGGCGACCTTGTCGCGGGCGGTGGCCGCGATGTCCTGCCCGGCGGCGGCCGGGCCGCCCTCGTCATCACCCGCGCCGCAGCCCGCGAGCAGCGGCAGTGCAAGAACTCCCGAGGTCAGGAGCGCCAAGGACCTGCGCCTTCTCTGGGACATGGGTGGTACCTCCGGGACGGGGCGTGGGGGGAGCCGTGAAAGGGGATGTTCTGATCACGTTCGGCGGTATATGGAGCTGATCACACTGGGTGCCGAAACCCACTGAAATCGACACCCCGCCGCACCCACCGCAGCCGACCCTCGCCACGCCGCGAACCCCACCCGTGCGGACCAATCCGGCTTGCTTTCCGGGCGGGCGTTCCCCCGTAAGAGGGATGAAAATGGGGGCAGGGAGGGGCGCACAGTTCGCGCCTGCGCGCCCACAATCGCTGCACGTCCCTTCACAACCGGGGACGGGAGGCGCGACACTCGCAGGCGCACATGAGCGCTGCCACCGCACCCAGCGGAAGTGAGGGCAAATCATGTCCCTGCAAGACGACTTGACCGCCGTACGGCGCAACCTGAACGAACTGGTCCGCTCGGTGGAGCGGCTGGAGCGGGACGTCAAGAACACCGAACGGCAGGCGCCGGGCGCCTCCCGGGCCCCCGGCGAGGGCGCGATGGTCGGTGTCGTCGAGGTACCGGACACCCCGTACGACAGCTCCCTGTGGACGGACGCCGACGACGAGGGTCTCGGCGCCCGCGATCGCCGCGCTCCCTGACCTACGCTCCGCGCACACCCCACCGGACCCGGTCACCCGCAGCGACGGAGACCGGGTCCCCCGGGCCACCCCTCATCACTCCACCCGGAGTCCCCCTTGGCCACAGGCACCCAACCATCCCCACAGCGGCCCGGCGGCGTCCACGACGCCTCGCGGGCCGCGATCGCGGCCCGGCACCTGCGGACCGACCGGTGGTGGCTCGCCCCCGCCGGCACCGCGGCCGGGCTGCTCGCCTTCATCGTCTACTCGACGTGGCGGGCCTTCGCCAACGCCGACTACTACGCGGCCCCGTACGTCTCCCCCTTCTACTCCCCGTGTCTCGCGGAGAACTGCCAGGAGATGCGCGGCGGCCCGAACCTCGACCTGTTCGGCAGCTGGTGGGGGCTTTCCCCCGCGCTGCTCATCCTGGTCTTCCCGCTCGGTTTCCGGCTGACCTGCTACTACTACCGCAAGGCCTACTACCGGGGCTTCTGGGCCTCGCCGCCCGCCTGCGCGGTCGCCGAGCCGCACGCCTCGTACAGCGGGGAGACCCGTTTCCCGCTGATCTTCCAGAACGTGCACCGCTACTTCTTCTACGCGGCGCTGCCCGTCGCGGGCATCCTCACCTACGACACCGTGCTGACCTTCCGCGACGAGAACTACGCGTGGGGCCACATGGGCCTGGGAACGCTGCTGTTCCTGCTCAACATCGGGCTGATCTGGGCGTACACCCTGTCCTGCCACTCCTGTCGGCACATCATGGGCGGCCGCCTGAAGCACTTCTCCGCACACCCGGTCCGCTACCGCCTGTGGGGCTGGATCAGCCGCCTCAACACCCGTCACATGCAGCTGGCGTGGGCCTCGCTGATCAGCGTGGCCCTGTGCGACTTCTACGTGTACCTGCTGGCCAGCGGCGCCTTCACCGACCCGAGGATCTTCTGAGATGGCCCAAGTGGAACGGCAGCAGTGGGACGTGGTCGTGGTCGGCGCGGGCGGCGCCGGGCTGCGGGCCGCGATCGAGGCGCGCGAGCGGGGCGCCCGTACGGCGGTGATCTGCAAATCCCTCTTCGGCAAGGCCCACACCGTGATGGCGGAGGGCGGGATCGCCGCCTCCATGGGCAATGTCAACGAGGGCGACAACTGGCAGGTGCACTTCCGCGACACGATGCGCGGCGGCAAGTTCCTGAACCAGTGGCGGATGGCGGAGCTGCACGCCAAGGAGGCTCCGGACCGGGTCTGGGAGCTGGAGACCTGGGGCGCGCTCTTCGACCGCACCCCCGACGGGAAGATCTCGCAGCGCAACTTCGGCGGGCACGAGTACCCGCGGCTCGCGCACGTCGGCGACCGGACCGGGCTGGAGCTGATCCGCACCCTCCAGCAGAAGATCGTCCAGCTCCAGCAGGAGGACTTCAAGGAGTACGGGGACTACGAGGCCCGGCTCAAGGTCTTCCAGGAGTGCACGGTCACCCGCGTTCTGAAGGACAGCACCCTCAAGGGCGGGGAGCGGGTCTCCGGGACCTTCTGCTACGAGCGCGAGACCGGGCGGTTCTTCGTCCTGGAGGCGCCGGCGGTGGTGCTGGCCACGGGCGGGATCGGGAAGTCCTTCAAGACCACGTCGAACTCGTGGGAGTACACCGGCGACGGCCACGCGCTGGCGCTGCTCGCCGGGGCCCCGCTGCTGAACATGGAGTTCGTGCAGTTCCACCCGACCGGCATGGTCTGGCCGCCCTCGGTGAAGGGGATCCTCGTCACCGAGTCGGTGCGCGGGGACGGCGGGGTGCTGCGCAACAGCGAGGGCAAGCGGTTCATGTTCGATTACATCCCGGACGTCTTCAAGGAGAAGTACGCGCAGTCCGAGGAGGAGGGCGACCGCTGGTACGAGGACCCGGACCACAACCGGCGGCCGCCCGAGCTGCTCCCCCGCGACGAGGTGGCCCGCGCCATCAACTCCGAGGTCAAGGCCGGGCGCGGATCCCCGCACGGCGGGGTGTTCCTCGACGTGTCCACCCGGATGCCGGCCGAGAAGATCAAGCGGCGGCTGCCGTCCATGTACCACCAGTTCAAGGAGCTGGCGGACGTGGACATCACCGCCGAGCCCATGGAGGTCGGCCCGACCTGCCACTACGTGATGGGCGGCATCGCGGTCGAATCCGATACGGCCGCCACCCTCGGGGTGCCGGGCCTGTTCGCCGCCGGTGAGGTCGCGGGCGGGATGCACGGCTCGAACCGGCTCGGCGGGAACTCCCTCTCCGACCTGCTGGTCTTCGGCCGCAGGGCCGGGCTGCACGCCGCCGAGTACGCGGCGCGGGACGCCCCGGCCGTCGGCGGGCGGCCCGAGGTGTCCCAGGCGCAGATCGACGCGGCGGCCGCGGAGGCGCTGGCCCCGTTCCACGCCGCCGAGGGCGCGGAGAACCCGTACACCCTCCACCAGGAGCTCCAGACGGCCATGAACGACCTCGTCGGGATCATCCGCCGCGAGGGCGAGATGGCCCAGGCCCTGGAGAAGCTCGCGGCCCTGCGCGTACGGGCCTCCCGGGCCGGGGTCGAGGGGCACCGGCAGTTCAACCCGGGCTGGCACCTGGCCCTGGACCTGCGCAACATGCTGCTCGTCAGCGAATGCGTGGCCCGCGCGGCCCTGGAGCGCACCGAGAGCCGGGGCGGGCACACCCGCGAGGACTGCCCGGCGATGGAGCGGTCCTGGCGGCCGGTGAACCTGCTGTGCCGGCCCGTCGACCCCGCTCCCTCGGATCCGGCGGCGGACCGGATCGAGCTGACCCGGGTGCGCACCGATCCCATCCGATCCGACCTGCTCGCGCTCTTCGAGAAGGAAGAGCTGGTCAAGTACCTCGCCGAAGAGGAGCTGTACGAATGAGCACCTACGATGCCGCGTTCCGGATCTGGCGGGGCGACGCGGAGGGCGGCGAACTGCGCGACTTCACCGTGGAGGTGCACGACGGGGAGGTGGTCCTGGACATCGTCCACCGGCTCCAGGCCACCCAGGCGTCCGACCTCGCGGTGCGGTGGAACTGCAAGGCGGGCAAGTGCGGTTCGTGCAGCGCCGAGGTCAACGGGCGGCCGCGGCTGATGTGCATGACGCGCATGTCGACCTTCTCCCGCGAGGAGACGATCACCGTGACCCCGCTGCGGGCCTTCCCGGTCGTCCGCGACCTGGTGACGGACGTGTCCTTCAACTACCAGAAGGCGCGCGAGGTGCCCGCCTTCGTACCGCCCGCCGGGGTGGCGCCCGGCGAGTACCGGATGCAGCAGATCGATGTGGAGCGCTCGCAGGAGTTCCGCAAGTGCATCGAGTGCTTCCTGTGCCAGGACACCTGTCACGTGGTGCGCGACCACGAGGAGAACAAGGCGGTCTTCGCCGGTCCGCGCTTCCTGATGCGGGTGGCGGAGCTGGACATGCACCCGCTGGACGCGGCGGCCGAGGCGGGGCTCGACCGCAAGCGCACGGCGCAGGAGGAGCACGGGCTCGGCTACTGCAACATCACCAAGTGCTGCACGGAGGTCTGCCCCGAGGGCATCAAGATCACCGACAACGCCCTGATCCCGCTGAAGGAGCGGGCCGTGGACCGCAAGTACGACCCGCTGGTGTGGCTGGGAAGCAAGATCCGGCGCCGTTCGGATCAATAACCGCCCCCCATCGTTCACTTGGCAGGACAAGCCGGGCTCAACAAGTCGATCAAGGATGCCGGTTGGGGGGTGTTCCTGACGATCCTGCATGCCAAGGCTGAAAGCGCCGGACCGGGCGCGGGCACTGCCCGATCCGGCGCAGCGTGCCCACCGGCTCGCCGCCATCGCCCGGGAGTGCGTCGCCACGGCCGGTTCGCCCTGGCCGGCCGAGGCGGCCGGCGATCCGGGGACCACGCCGCCGAACGGGGTGACCGTCCTGCCCGAGCGGGCCCCGGCTCCCCGGCTGACGGACGCGGACGGGCGCCGGTGGCGCCAGGGGAGCCGGCCCGACTCCCTGTATGCCGCCGGGGACGGCGTGGTGTGGCTGTCGGGCCCCGAGACGGGTTGCGTACGGGCCGACGGGGGCCGGGCGCGCTGGACCGCCTTCGCCGGCGAGGGCGTGGCCGCGGCGCCGCTGCCCGGCGCCGGGCGGGTGCAGGTGTCCTGCGTCGCGGACGCCGCCACGGTGTACGTGGCCGTACGGCGCGAGGGCTCGCCGGAGCAGCGGCTGCTGGCCCGTGAGCCGGGCAGCGGGCGGGTGCGCTGGCGGCGGGACCTGCCGCGGCAGGGCACCCTGCGCGCCGCCGGGCCGGTGCTGGTGCACGAGGCGGGGGGCGAACTGACCGCACTGCTGGCGTCCTCGGGAGCGGTCCTGTGGCAGCGATCGTTCCCGGAGGCCACCCGTTCCCTGGTGGCCGCGGGCGATTGCCTGGTGCTCTCCCACGGCCTGGAGCTCCAGGCGCTGCACCTGTCGAGCGGACGGCTCCGGGTGCGGGGCTACGAATCGGCCCATACCCTCCCAAATGTGACTCCGCCGAGAAGCAGGACGAAGAGACGCCAGCGACGCGCCACCGCCGCGATACCCGTCCGGACCGGCCTCGCCCTCGCCGCCGCGCTCCTCGCGCTCACCGGCTGGGCGACGGCCACCGCCCCGGCAGCCCGGGCCGACGATCCCGTCACCCTGTCCCAGCAGGGGCAGATCACCGACCGCGTGGGAGCCCTGGGCGACCGCACGGCCGAGGTCACCGCCGCCCTGGACAAGCTGTACGCCGACCGGAAGATCCAGCTGTTCGTCACGTACGTGCGCGACTTCTCCGACCGGTCCGCGCAGAGCTGGGCCGACGCCACCGCCCAGAAGAACGGTCTCGGCCAGAACGACGTCCTGCTGGCCATCGCCACCGGGGCCCGGCAGTACGCCTATTCGGCCGACGTCGACTCCGGATTCACCAAGGAGCAGCTCGCGGAGGTCGCGCAGACCGCCATCGAGCCGGCCCTCAAGCAGAACGACTGGGCGGGCGCCGCGATCGGCGCCGCCAACGGCTACGACGCCGTCCTGGGCGGCCGGCCCGTACCGGCGCCGGTCATCGTCCCCGGCGAGGCCGACCCCGGAGGCGCCGCGGCGAGCGGCGGAGAGAGCGGCGCCGGGGACTTCGTCCTCCCGGTGGTCGCGGTCGGCGCGGCCGGCGCCCTCGGGGCGTACGCGTACACCCGCCGCAAGCGCAAGCAGGCGGGCGGCGGAAGCGGCGGCGCGAAGACCACCGGCTGGTCCGGACAGGGCCCCGCCCCGCTCGCCCTGCCGGAGCTGGACACCAGGGCCAAGGCCCTGCTGGTGGAGACCGACGACGCGATCCGCACGAGCACCGAGGAACTCGGCTTCGCCACCGCGCAGTTCGGCGAGGAGGCCGTCGCGGCCTTCACGCAGGCGGTGGAGTTCGGGAAGAGCGAGCTGACGGCCGCGTTCCGGCTGCGCCAGCAGCTCGACGACGCCTACCCGGAGGACGACGCCACCCGCCGCCGGATGCTCGACGAGATCGTGGCCCGCTGTACGGAGGCGAGCCGGGGGCTCGACGCGGAGTCGGCGGACTTCGACCGGCTGCGGGACCTGGAGAAGAACGCACCGCAGGCCCTCGCGACCGTGGAGGCCCACTTCCGCGCCCTGACGGGCCGTACGACCACGGCGGAGGCCACCCTCACGGCGCTCGGCCGCCAGTACGCGGACTCCGCGGCGGCGCCGGTGACCTCCAACCCCGAACAGGCCAAGGACCGGCTGCTGTTCGCGACGACCAGCCTCGGTGAGGCACGCGCCGCGATCGACACCGGGGACAACGGCAAGGCCGCCGTGCACATCCGGGCGGCCGAGGGCGCCGTGGACCAGGCGGCGACCCTGGTCGACGCGGTGGAGCGGCGCGCGCAGGAGCTGGCGCAGGCGGCCGGGAAGCTGCCGGGCGCGGTGAACGAGACGGACACGGACCTCGCCGACGCGCGCGGGCTGCTGACCGGCACCACCGAGGGCTCCTCGACCGCCGATCTGCGCGGCCGGATCAGCCGGGCGGAGGCCGTACTGGCCGACGTACGCCAGGAGCAGGGCGCCGGCCGGTACGACCCGCTGGACGCGCTGCGCCGCGTGGAGGAGGCCGACGCGGCCCTCGACGAGGCGCTGGCCGGGGCCCGCGAGCGGGAGTCGGGCCGCCAGCGGGCCGCGGCCCTGCTCGAGCAGGCCCTGCTCACGGCCCGCAGCGCGATCGGCGCGGCCACGGACTACATCACCACCAGCCGGGGCGCGATCGGCAGCCAGGCCCGCACCCGGCTGGCGGAGGCCCAGCGCCACCTGGAGCGGTCCACCTCCCTGGCGGGCTCGGACCCGGCGGGCGCGCTCGCCGAGGCCCAGCAGGCGGACTCCCTCGCGCGCCAGGCGCAGCAGCTGGCCGAACAGGACGTACGGGGCTACCAGAACCCGTACGGCGGCGGCCGGCAGCAGGGCGGCGGCATGGGCGGCGCTGTGCTCGGCGGGATCATCCTCGGCGAGATCCTGGGCGGCGGCCGCGGCGGAGGCGGCTTCGGCGGAGGCGGAGGCGGGGGCTTCGGCGGGGGCGGCGGACGCGGCCCCGGCTCCTTCGGCGGCGGCAGCACCCGCGGCCGCATGGGCGGCGGCGGCCGCTTCTGACCCCCGCACTCCCCTTGGCCCCCGCACCCCGCACCTGCCCCTCCCCCTCCCCCCGTTCCCAAGGAGACAGAGCACATGAGCAAGCAGAGCATCCTCGGCCGCGTCACCCAGCTCGCCAAGGCCAACATCAACTCCCTGCTGGACCAGGCGGAGGACCCGCAGAAGATGCTGGACCAGCTGATCCGCGACTACACGAACAACATCTCCGAGGCGGAGCAGGCCGTCGCCACCACCATCGGCAATCTGCGGATGCTGGAGGCGGACCACACGGAGGACGTGGAGGCGGCGGCCGAGTGGGGCGGCAAGGCCCTCGCGGCGAGCAAGAAGGCGGACGAGCTGCGCGCTTGCGGATCCGCCGCCGACGCGGACAAGTTCGACAACCTCGCGAAGGTCGCCCTCGGCCGCCAGATGCAGTCGGAGAAGGAGGCGAAGACGGCCGCGCCGACGATCGCCGCCCAGACCGAGGTGGTCGACAAGCTGAAGTCGGGCCTGGACTCGATGAAGACCAAGCTGACGGAGCTGACGGCGAAGCGCGACGAGCTGGTCTCGCGGGCCAAGACCGCGCAGGCCCAGAACACGATGATGGACGCGGTCAAGAACATCGACGTGATGGACCCCACCAGCGACATCAACCGCTTCGAGGAGAAGGTCCGCCGCGAGGAGGCCATGGCCCTGGGCAAGCAGGAACTGGCCGCCTCCTCCCTGGACGCCCAGTTCGAGTCCCTGGACGACCTCGGCAAGACCTCGGAGATCGAGGCCCGCCTGGCCGCCCTGAAGGCCGGCAAGGCCGCCTGAGGGCCGGGCGCGGGGCGGGCCGTCCTTCCGGGGGCGGCCCGGTCCCGCTCACCCGTACATGCTCAGCAGTTGCTCCGCCGACAGTTCCGTCACCGACTCCGCCACCGCGCCCGGGAGCGGGAGTTCGAACCAGACCGTCTTGCCCCGATGGGTGCGGCGGGTGCCCCAGCCCGCGGAGAGCAGCCCGACCAGTTGGAGCCCGCGGCCGCCCTCGTCGGTGTCCCGCGCCCGGCGGCGGCGGGGCTGGACCAGGTTGGCGTCCCAGACCTCGCAGACGAGGGTCCGGTCCAGCAGGAGGCGCAGCCGGATCTCGCCCTCGCCGTAGCGCAGGGCGTTCGTGACGAGCTCGCTCACCAGCAGTTCCGTGGTGTCGAGCAGTCCCTCCAGGCCCCACGCGGGCAGCTTCGCCCGGGCCAGCTCGCGCGCCCGGCCCACCGAACGGGCCTCGCGCGGGAGCTGCCAGTCGCCGACCGCGTCCACCGGTAGGCCCTGGACCCGGGCCATCAGCAGCGCGATGTCGTCCTCGCCGTGCCGGGTGTCCAGGGTGTTCAGGACGTGGTCGCAGACCTCCTCCAGGGGGCGCGCGGGATCGGCCAGCGCGTCCCGCAGACCCCGCAGGCCCTCCTCCAGCGGGTGGGTCCGGGATTCGACGAGGCCGTCGGTGTACAGGGCGAGGAGGGCCCCCTCGGGGAGTTCGACCTCGACCTCCTCGAAGGGTTCCCCGCCCACGCCCAGCGGCATGCCGGTCGGTATCTCCAGCAGCAGTCCGGGGCGGGGCGTACCGCCCTCCTCCACCGGCTCCACCAGCACGGGGGGCATGTGGCCGGCGTTGGCGATGGTGCAGCGCCGGGTCACCGGGTCGTAGACGGCGTAGACGCACGTCGCGAGGTACACCTCGGAGCGGTCGGCGTCCCGGGAGTGCAGTGCCGCGCGGGAGGCCTGCTGGGAGCCGCCGGGAGCGCCGAGGCCCCGGGCGATCTCGTCCAGCGCGGTCAGCACCTCCGCCGGTTCCAGGTCCAGCAGGGCGAGGGTCCGTACCGCGGTGCGCAGTTCGCCCATGGCCACGGCCGCCCGCAGTCCGCGGCCCATGACGTCTCCGACGACCAGCGCCGTGCGGTGCCCGGGCAGCTCGATGACGTCGAACCAGTCGCCGCCGACCTCGGTGGCGGCGTTGCCCGGCAGGTAGCGGCAGGCGATGTCGAGTCCGGCGGCCTCCGGGTCGCCGGGGGGCAGCAGGCTGCGCTGGAGTATCAGCGCGCGCTCGTGCTCGCGCCGGTAGAGCCGCGCGTTGTCGATGCAGACGGCGGCGCGCGCGGCGAGCTCCACCGCGACCGCCCGGTCGCGTTCGCCGAAGGGCTCGCTGCCCTTCGTACGGGAGAACTGCGCGAGCCCGACCACCGTGTCGTGGGCGACCAGCGGGACCACGAGCGTGGACTGCACGAGGTCCCCGGACTCGGGTCCGCCGCCCTCCACCAGCCGCGGCCGCGCCGTGCGCAGGGCGAACGCCCCCGGCGATCCGGCCGGGTACCGGTGCACCTCCCCTACGGAGACCAGCGCGCCCGGGCCGGACAGCGGCGCGTCCGACACGGCCGAGGAGAAGGCCACCCGCCGCAGCGGCGCCGAGGGCGCGCGCCCCGGGCCCTGGCCGGGCAGGCTGGGCACGCCGGGGCCCTGCGGGCGGGCGGGGCGGTCGTCGTCGCCGAGCAGCAGCCCCTGGTAGAGGTCGACGGAGGCCAGGTCGCAGAAGCCCGGAACGGTGACGTCGAGGAGCTCGCGGGCGGTGGTCTCCAGGTCGAGGGAGTTGCCGATGCGGTGTCCGGCCTCGTTCAGCAGGGCCAGGTTGCGCCGGACCCCGGCGGCCTCGCGGGCGGCGAGGTGGCGGCGGGTGACGTCGATGCCGATGCCGGCGACCCCGATGGGGCGGCCGGTGCCGCCGTGGACCCGGTAGAGGTTGATGGACCAGTGGCGGTTGTCCCGGCTGCCGGGGGCGGCGCCGGTGATCTGGAGGTCGTTGACCGAGTCGCCGGTTTCCAGGACCCTGCGCAGCGCCTCGGCCATCCGGTCGGCCTCATGCGCGGGCAGGTAGTCGTGGACGGTGCGGCCGCGGTGTTCCTCGGCGGCGCCGCCGAAGACGGTCGCGAAGCGGCGGTTGGCCCGCTGCACGGTGAGGTCCGTGCCGAAGAGCAGGAACCCGAAGGGGGATTGACCGAATATCGCCTGCGAGGCGGCCAGATCGGATTCGATCCGGCGCAGCGCGCGTACGTCGACCACGACGCAGAGCGCGGCCCGCTCGGCGGTTTCGGTCTGGGTCGGCATCACATAGATCTCGGCCACCCCGTGCGCACCGTCGCCGCCGGGGATCCGGAAGGGGATCAGGCCCGTCCATTCCTTGCCGTCGAGAATCTCGGCCACCCTGCGGTGGGCGCCGGCGCGCAGCTCCGGGGGCATGAAGGCGTCGACGGGGTCACGGCCGACGGCCTCGGCCGCGGTCAGCCCGAAGAGTTCCTCGGCGCGCAGGCTCCATTGGTCGATCAGCCCGTCGGGCCCGATCGAGAAGGAAGCGACCTTTATGTAGTCATATATCGAGCCAGGCGGGCTGCTGTGCCACAGGGAGTCGCGCCAGGTCTCCCCAGACGCTTCCCCGGGCACACGGGCCTGATGTGCCTGTGCAGGTATCTCGCTCACGCGACCGTCCCCTCCAGCTCACCGCAACCGGACCGGCCATGACCGAAGTATTCAGCACCACGGCGCTCTACGACACGGCCTTCGCGATCACAAAAAGATCCCGTTGTTTTCCAGCCAAGCCGTGTGATCGTCGGCTGCCCCTCACCTTGTTACTCACCAGGAAGAGCCAATTCGAACCACACGGTCTTGCCCGACTTCCCGTGACGGGTCCCCCAGCGCTGCGCGGAGACGGCCACGAGGTGGAGTCCGCGGCCCCCCTCGTCGTCGGGTGCGGCGGTGCGCTCACGGGGTGGATCCGGAAGCGGATCCGAAACCTCCACGAGAAGCGCCGGACCCGAGGGAGCGTCCCGGGCGGCTGGATTGCGCCGCACGAGACGGACTCCGATGGGCCCGGAGGCGTACCGCAGGGAGTTGGTGACCAGCTCGCTGACCAGCAGTACGGTGACGTCTCCGACGGAGTCGAGCCCCCAGTCGCGAAGGGTGCCGCGCACCGCGTGGCGGGCAGTGCGGACGGCACCCGGTTCGGCGGGAAAGGCCCATTCGACGCATTCACCGTCTGTGTCGATCACGCCGATCACTTCCCGGGCCGGCTGGCGACCCCAGTCCGGTTCGCAGGGAGAACAGAACCTCGTGGACAGGTACGAGATAGGGATTAATAGCGACATACCCGATATTCACGGCGTCGTACCACTCGGCCCTTCACGGACCGGCGCACTGTGGCGCAGACGGCCTAGCGCGTGCGCGTCACGCGCCCCCGCGCACCCCGCCGGCGGCGCCCGTGCCGGAACCCGCGCCCGCACCCGCGTCGACGCCCGCACCCGCGTCGACACCGGCGCCGGCGCTCAGCCGGCGGCCGGCCTCGGCGACGGCCGGGCGGTCCTGGTCGAGCCAGTCCACCGAGTCCAGCTCCTCGGGTCGCAGCCAGCGCAGCTCGTCGTGGTCCTCCAGCGGGACCGGATCGCCCGAGAGCAGCCGGGCCGTCCACACGTGCAGGACGAGGCCGGGCTTCAGCGCCCACTCCCCCGGGATCCGCTCCAGCGCCTCGGTCTCCACGCCGAGCTCCTCGCGCAGCTCGCGCACGAGCGCCTCGGGTACGGACTCGCCCGGCTCCGCCTTGCCGCCGGGGAGCTCCCAGCGGCCGGCGAGCTCCGGGGGCGCGCTCCGGCGGGCGGCCAGCAGGCGCCCCTCATGACAAAGGGCTCCGCCCACGACCACTCGTACAGTCATGGGACGGAGCCTATGGCAGCGGCGACGGGTGCGCCGCACCGCTCAGTTCCTCGTGCCGGTCCGGCCGGCGGTGCTGTCCTGGCCGAGCCGCTCGATCCAGTAGAGCTGCTTGTGCCCTCTGCTTTCGAGGCTGTCGGCGACCTTCTGGGCCTCGGCCCGGGTGGAGTACCGGCCCACCCGGTAGCGGTTGCCGTTGTCGTCCTCACGTATGACCAGCCACGGGAGCAGGGCACCGCTGTCGTTCATCGCGTTTCACCCTCCGCCGACGTACCTGCCCGGGAAACCGCATTGCGCATATGCCCGAGCCTACGCCCGACCTTTACTCAGCGGATACGGTTTTTCACGAAGAGGTACCTCACAGGCGTACGCATCCGGCCATGCGTACGAGTGGGCCGTGCGCGCCGGCTCAGACCCCGCGCACGGTCGGCAGCGGCAGGATCACGGCGCCGCCCGCGTCCGCCGTGCGGCAGACGTCCCCGCAGGTCGCGTCGAGGGAACAACAGAGCGAGCAGATCGCGCCGGAGACGACGGGGCAGTCGGCGATGTCCGGGAGCTCGTACGCCGACTCGCAGACGGAGCAGAGGTGCGTGGCGGTGACGTCCTGCACGACCACGTCCGGGCCGTTGACCGTGTTCGGCCTGGCCAGGTAGTACTTCCCCCGCGTCGCCCAGGCGATCGACGGACAGAGGACGAGTGCGAGGCCGGCCGCGATGAAGGTGGAGAAGGCCTCGGCGTATGTCCCGAAAAGGCCGAAGAAGGCGAGGATCGAGACGGTGGAAGCGATCACCATCGAGCCGAAACCGGCCGGATTGACCGAGTACAGGTAGGCCCGCTTGAACTCGATGTACGGCGGGCTGAGCCCGAGCCGCTTGTTGATCACGAGGTCGGCGGCGACGGCGACGATCCAGGCGATGCCGACGTTGGAGTAGAAGCCCAGCAGCTTGCCGAGCATCGCGAACATGTTCAGCTCCATCAGCGTCAGCGCGATGCCGAGGTTGAGGAAGATGTACCAGACGCGGCCGGGGTGGCGGTGGGTGACCCGGGAGAAGAAGTTCGACCAGGACAGCGAGCCGCTGTAGGCGTTCGTGACGTTGATCTTGATCTGGGACACGATGACGAACAGCGCCGCCACGGGCAGCGCGAGACCACCGAGCCAGGGGCGCAGCGCCTCCAGCTGCGGGGCGATCGGCTCCAGCGCGTGGGTCTTGCCGACGGCCTCCAGGGCGGCGAAGGCGAGGAAGGCCCCGCCGAGCTGCTTGGCGGCGCCGATGATCACCCAGCCGGGGCCCGCGGCGAGTACGGCGAGGTTCCAGCGGCGGCTGTTGGCCGGGGTCTTGGCGGGCATGAACCGCAGGTAGTCGGCCTGCTCTCCGATCTGCGCGATGAGCGAGAGCGCGATGCCGGTGCCGAAGCCGAAGCCGATCCAGGAGAAGCCGGAGCCCGCTCCTTCCGTACCGCCGAAGTGTGCGAAGGAGCCCCAGGCGTCGGGAGCCTCGAAGGCCAGCACGAGGAAGGGCAGGACCAGCCCGATCAGCCAGATCGGCTGGGTCCAGGCCTGCACCTTGGCGAGGGCGCCCATCCCCTTGAAGACGATCGGGATGACGATGAGCGTGGTGATCAGGTACCCGATCTCCACCGGCAGTCCGACGGCCTGGTGCATGGCCTGCGCCATGATCGAGCCTTCGAGCGCGAAGAAGATGAAGGTGAAGGAGGCGTAGATGAGGGAGGTGAGGGTGGAGCCGAAGTACCCGAACCCCGCGCCCCGGGTGACCAGGTCCATGTCCAGGCCGTACGTGGCACATGCGCGGGCGATGGGGATGCCGGTCAGGAAGATGACGGCGGCGGCCGCCAGGATCGCGGCGGCCCCGCTGGTGAAGCCGTAGGCGAAGACGATGGAGGCGCCGATGGCGAAGTCGGCGAGGTAGGCGATGCCGCCGAGGGCGGTGCCGGCGACGGTGCCGGGGCCCCAGCGGCGGAAGGAGTGGGGCGCGTACCTGAGCGAGTAGTCCTCGCGGCTCTCGTCGGCGGCGAGCTTGGCGTACTCCCTGCGGGGTGGCTGCGCCGCGGGGGCGGGGGCGACGGTGTCGGTCATACCGCCGGAAGGTAGGCCCGCCGCGTGACGGCCCGTCACCCTTGGCCATTACCCCGGGGTTACACCCCCGGGCCGCCCGTCACAGCGGGGTTACACCCCCCGCGACCCCCTGTCCGCGTTCCGGTGCGGCGCCGATGCCAGGGGCTCCGCAGGGTTCACCGCCGCAGCGAGGTCACCTCACCGGCAGGTGGTACGCCAGGCGGTAGCGGTCGGCCGGGATGACGACGTCCGCCGTCTCCACCGCCCGGCCGGACGCGAAGTACGTGCGCCCGATCACCAGCACCACATGCCCCGGCACCCCGCCGAGCTGCATGTTCTCCTCCGCCAGGCCCGGCCGCGCGCCGACCTCCTCGACCACGTTGTCCACGACCACGTCGATCGCGGCCATCCGGTCCACCACCCCGGAACCGCCCAGCGGGCCCTCCTCCGGCAGCATCACCGGGCTCCGGCCGGTCACGGCGAGCGGCTCCCAGGAGGTGGACAGCATCATCGCCTCGCCCGCGTCGCGGTAGACGTACCGCGTCCGCATCACCCGCTCGCCCGGTTCGATGCCGAGCCGTTTCGCGATGTCCGCCGGGGCGGCGGCCTGCTCGCTGCTGGAGTCCCAGGTGCCGCGCGCGCCCGCCTCCGCCTGCTCCTGCCGGAAGGGGGTCGAGACCCCGCCGGTGCGGTAGCCGGAGCGGGCGACGCGCCGCGGGACCGGTTGTTCGCGTACGTACGTGCCGGATCCGGACCGGCCCTCGACCAGGCCCTCCGCCATGAGGACCTTGCGCGCCTCCAGGGCCACCGTGTCGGAGACCCCGTATTCCTCACGGATCCGGGCCTGCGAAGGGAGCCGGGCGTGCGGAGGCAGGGACCCATCGACGATCTTCCGTCGCAGATCCCCGGCGACGCGCAGATAGGCCGGCTGCTCGCCGAAAGTCACAGGCCACTCCCATCAGGTTGACAGACAGCTACACCCTGGCAACCGACGGTTGTCCATCGCAAGCAAGGGCCAGAGTTTCACCCGAAGTGATGAAGCCAGGTCACTCAAACCCACCCGTCACACGGGCAACACCGCCGCCCGCACCGGCAGCTACGCCTGCTCCACGGACGGCGCCCTGCCCGGCGCGCCCGAACCGTCGCCCTGCGCCTCCTCCAGCCACTCCGGCACCGTCGTCGACAGGCCGTACGCCCCGCGCAGCGTCTTCTCCGTCTCGACGGGCAGCTCCGCGAGCGCCCGGTCCCAGGCCTTCGCGAACCCGTCCCCGGTCGTGGCCTCCGAGGCCCGCCGCCACTGCCGCCGCGCCGCCTCCACCCGCTCGTGCTGCACTCCCGCCGGCCCGGCCACCTTCGGCCGCGCCTTCGCCGCGTCCAGCATCCGCGCCTCCGCGGCCAGCACCCCGTCCATCTCCCGCGCCCAGGCCCGGTACTCCTCCAACGCCTCGTCCACGCCCGCGTCGGGCGCGTGGCCCAGTGCCAGATCGGCCTCGTTCATCGCACGCAGGAAGGCCACCTGGTCCGGTTCCAGCATTCCCGCATCCTTGCGCAGACTGCCCCGGTGTTCCTGCTCCGCCGTGCCGATCACGCACACGAGCCGCCGGTCCCCGTCCCGCCACGTCGCGCGCGAGGGCGCGAAGTAGAACATCTCCGCGTACGACGGCAGCGCCCAGGTGTCCATGGCGTACGCGTCCTGGGCACGCCAGCATTCCTCGGCCGTCGACTCCTTCAGCTCCTCCTCGCCGGGGAAGCGGGACCCGCTCAGCGCGTGCGCGAGGGTGACCTCGGCGTCGTGGACCTCCGTACAGGCGATCCGGTACACGAAGGGGTCCTCGGCGAGCAGGTCCCCGCCGGGGACGTTGAAGCAGCTTCCGACGCCCAGCTCGGCGAAGTCGGTCAGCTCGCCCTCGACGTCCTCGTAGGGCTCGGCCGCGCCCGACGCCCGGGCCCGCTCGAAGAGGGTGTCCGCGGCCCGCTCGACGCCGAGGACCAGGACGCCGGACAGCAGGACCGACACCGTCAGCCCGCAGACGGCGAGCGCCTTGCCCCGCTCGCCCTTCTTCGCGACCTGAACGAGTGCCACGACCCCGAAGACGATGCCCAGCGGTGGGAAGCAGAGCAGCCCGACGAGCAGGGAGGCGAGCGCGAAGCCGTTGAGCGGGGGCGGCCCGTACCCGTACCCCTGCGGGGGCGGGGCGGGCCAGAGGTGCGGGGGCGGCGGGGGCTGCGTGCTCACGGGGCTCCAGAAGCGGGCGAACGATTGCGCGAATGGTACGCAGCGGGGGCGGCCGTCGAAACGGTCGCCCCCGCCGGGCTCATCGCGTGCCCGACCTCGTCAGGGTCAGAACTGGAGCGCCCAGGAGTCGATCTTGCCGGTGTCGATGTTGGCGTTGTCGTTGACGCGGAGCTTCCACACTCCGTTGGCGACCTCGGAGGAGGCGTTGACCGTGACGGACTTGATGATGTTGTCCGCACTGCCGCCGCTGCGGTTGTGCAGGTTGTACAGGGTGCCGTCGGGGGCGACGAGGTCGACCTTCAGGTCACCGATGTAGGTGTGCTTGATGTCGACCGAGACGCTCAGCGTGGCCGGGGCGTTGCCGGAGATCCCGCTGACGGTGATCGGCGAGTCGACGGTGGAGTTGTCGGTGATCGCGTAGTCGTTCAGGTTCTCGAAGCGGGTGCCCGGGTTGGGCGGGGTGGTACCGGTGCCCACGCGGAGCAGGCGGTTCGGGGAGCCGGTGCCGGGGCTGGTGACCACGTTCGGGGTCGCGGCGGCGACGAGGCCCGCGGAGATCTGGGCCGGGGTGCTGCCCGGGTTGTCCGCGAGGTAGAGGGCGGCCGCGCCCGCGACGTGCGGAGAGGCCATCGACGTACCCGAGATGGTGTTGGTGGCCGTGTCGCCCGTACCCCACGAGGAGGTGATCGAGGAGCCCGGCGCGAAGAGGTCCAGGACGGTGCCGAAGTTGGAGTAGCTGGCCTTGGCGTCCGTGTTGGTGGTGGCGCCCACCGTGATCGCCTCGGCGACGCGCGCCGGGGACTTGGTGGAGGCGTTGGCCGTCTCGTTGCCCGCCGCGACGGCGTAGGTGATGCCGCTGGCTATGGAGTTGCGCACGGCGGTGTCGAGCGCGGAGTCCGCGCTGCCGCCGAGCGACATGTTCGCCACGGCCGGCTTGACGGCGTTCTGGGTCACCCAGTCGATGCCGGCGACGACCTGGGCCGTCGTGCCCGAGCCCTGGTTGTTGAGCACGCGGACGCCGACGATCTTCGCCTTCTTGGCCACGCCGTAGGCGGTGCCCGCGACCGTGCCGGCGACGTGCGTGCCGTGGCCGTGTCCGTCCTGGGCGGTGTTGTCGTTGTCGATGGCGTCGTAACCGTCCGAGGCGCGGCCGCCGAAGTCCTGGTGCGTCTTACGGACGCCCGTGTCGATGATGTACGCCGTCACACCCTCGCCGGCCTTGTCCGGGTAGGTGTAGCTCTGGTTCAGCGGGAGCGCCGCCTGGTCGATCCGGTCCAGGCCCCAGGAGGGCGGGTTGGGCTGGGTGGCGTCGACGGTGAACACCCGGTTCTGCACGACGGACTTGACCGCGGGGTCGGCGGCGAGCTTCTTGGCCTGCGCCTCGGAGACCTCGACGGAGTAGCCGTTGAGGGCCGCGCTGTAGGTCCGGTCGATCCTCGCGCCGTACCGCTTGGCCACGGCCTTTCCGCTGTCGGCGGTGGAGCGTGCGGCGGAGTCGTTCAGGGTCACGATGTAGCTGCCGGAGATGGTGCCCTCCGCGCCGGCGTTCTCGATGACGCCCTGCGGGGCGAGCGGGGCCGCCGAGGCGGGTAACGCGAGGGCGGCGCCGAGGGCGAGGGCCAGTGTGGCGGTCGCTCCGATACCGGTGATCTTCCGGCGGGTGTGACGCGTCGCGGACATGTGAGGGGTCCTCCTCATAGGTGGTGCGCTGCGGGGGGTGCGCAGCCGTCGGACCTGCCGCCAGGGCATGGCTTTTAGGCATGCACATGACAAGCAATTCGGCCCAACGATGCGCCGCTGACGAAAGGTTGACCCACGGAGTCGCTCCACCACAAGAGGACAACGAACGCGTAACATCCGTGCCATACCTCGGCCATGAACGAGCAAAGGCTCACCGCACATGACGCGCGCACTACCCGGCTACGTCTGCGCCGAAGACGCCACCCACGCCGAGGCGCGGACGGCCCCCTGGTGCTGCCCGGTCTGCGGCGGTCCGTGGGACCTCGACTTCGCCCCAGATCCGGACGCCGTGCTGGATCCCGCGGCCGGCCCCCACTCCCTCTGGCGCTACGGCTCCGCACTGCCGCTCACCGGGGCCGCCGTCACGCTGGCGGAGGGGAACACCCCGCTGGTGCCGCTGTCGGAGCGGGTCCAGGCCAAGCTCGACTTCCTCATGCCCACGCTGTCGTTCAAGGACCGCGGCGCGGTGATGCTCGTGGAACTGGCGCGCAGGCTGGGCCCGGAGCGGGTGGTGGCGGACAGCAGCGGCAACGCCGGTACGGCCTTCGCGGCCTACTGCGCGCGGGCCGGACTGGACTGCGAGGTCTTCGTGCCGGAGGGCACCTCGGCGAAGAAGACGGAGCAGATGCGCGCGCACGGCGCGGCGGTGACGGTGGTGCCGGGCGGCCGCGAGGCGGCGGCGACGGCGGCCCGCGAAGCGGCAGACCTGCCGGGGGTGTTCTACGCCAGCCACGTCTTCAACCCGTACTTCCTGCACGGCACCAAGACCTACGTCTACGAGATCTGGGAGGCGATGGGCGGCCACCTGCCCGAGGTGATCGTCGTCCCGGTCGGCAACGGCACCCTGCTGCTCGGGGCCGCGCTCGCGGTGGAGGAGCTGGCCCTGCGCGGGGTCCGCCCGCCGACCCTGATCGCCGTCCAGTCGGCGGCCGTCGCCCCGCTGGCCTCCGCCTTCCACGCGGGCGCCGAGAACGCCGACCCGGTCCCCCAACTCCCCACGCTGGCCGAGGGGATCGCCATCCCGGCTCCGCCGCGCGCCCGCCAGATCCTGGCTGCCGTCCGCAAGTCCGGCGGAACCTTCCTGACCGTCACCGACCACAGCGTCCGCGCGGCCCAGCTCGACCTGGCCCGGCGCGGCCTCTTCGTGGAACCCACGGCCGCCGCCTGCTGGGCCGCGGTCGGCCCCACCGCCCCCGACGACCCCCTCCAGGGCCGCACCGCGGTCGTCCCGCTCTGCGGCGCGGGCGCCAAGACGGGACTGGCCGCGCCGGGGGCCTGACCGGGGCGGCGCGCCGGACGCCGGCGGGAGCGGAGCGCCCCGGTCCGGGGACCCCCCGATGGATGCAGAGGCCAACGACATAGGCTCCGCGTCATGCGCACCCCAACGACCCGTGTCTGGATCGCCCTCGCCCTCGTGTACGTCGTCTGGGGTTCGACCTACCTCGGCATCCGGATCGTCGTCGAGACCATGCCCCCGTTCCTCTCCGCCGGGGCCCGCTTCATCACCGCCGGCCTCCTCCTGGCCGGCCTCGTCGCCTGGCGCGACGGCCCGGCCGCGCTCAAGGCCACCCGTGCCCAGCTGCGCTCCGCCGTGCTGGTCGGGCTGCTGCTGATCCTCGGCGGCAACGGCCTCGTCGTCCTCGCCGAGACCACGATCCCCTCCGGGCTCGCCGCCCTCCTGGTGGCCGCCGTACCGATGTGGTTGGTCGTCCTGCGCGCCGGCTCCGGCGACCGCCCCTCGCTGCGCACCCTGGCCGGGGTCCTGCTGGGCCTCGGCGGGCTCGCCGTCCTGACGAGCCCGGGGCTCGGCGGCGAGATCGGGCTCGGCGGGGTGCTCCTGGTGCTGACCGGCTCGGTGCTCTGGGCGCTCGGCTCCTTCTCGGCGGCGAAGCTGACCCTGCCCGCGAACCCCTTCACCGGCAGCGCGTACCAGATGCTCGCCGGCGGGACCGGCGGGATCCTCGTCGGCCTGTGCCGCGGCGAACACCGCGGGCTGGACCTCACCTCGTACTCCACCGCGTCCTGGCTGGCCCTGGTCTACCTCGTGCTGTTCGGCTCGCTCGTCGCCTTCACCGCGTACGTGTGGCTGCTGCGCGCGGCCCCGCTCTCGCTGGTGGCCACGTACGCCTACGTCAATCCGGTCGTGGCCGTCGCCCTGGGCTGGCTCATCCTCGACGAGGCGCTGACCTGGCCGATCCTGCTCGGTGGTGCGATCGTCGTGGCGGCGGTGTGCGTGATCGTGAGCACGGAGCGCCGCGGCTGAGGGCTCCGCGGCATCGGCCCCCGGCCTGCGGGACCGCCCGGCCGCCCCTCAGCCCGTGTCCTCGGCCGCCCGCTCGTAGAGGGCCTTCGCCCGGTCGTCGAACAGCGCGGCCGTGGAGTCCACGTCGGTCTCCCCGCCGCTCAGCACCCCGATGAGCTGCCCGGGCCGCCCGGGCCCGCCGCGGTCGGCGATCCACGGGCTGCCGCTCGTACCCGTCCAGAAACCCGAGCAGCTGATGTAGAGCATGGCGGGGTCGTCCTCGTCGTGCCGGCTCTGCGTCGTACAGGCGACGGGCTTGTTCTCGGGGTTGTGCTCCGACTCCGGATAGCCGACGACGGTCACCTCCCGCTCGTAGCCGGAGGTCCAGACGGGCTTCGGTGCCTCCCCGCGTCCGACGACCTCCTGCAGGCTGCGCCCCTCCGCGTCCGGTTCGACGCTGAGGAAGGCGAAGTCGGCGGTGTCCTCGCCCCACTTGGTCCAGCGCTCGTCGACCTGGACGGAACGCACCTTCCACAGCCCGAGGGGCTGCTGCCCGGCTCCCTCTCCGGAGAAGGCGGGGGCGAAGGACAGCTCGCCGATGGCCAGTCCGTCGTGCGCGGCCTCGCCCGGCTTGCCGTCCTCGCCGGCCGGGGCCACGCAGTGCGCGGCGGTGGCGACGACATTGCCCTGCGGGCTGTCGACGACGCTGGCCGTGCACCAGTGCTCGCCGTCGGCCATGAGGACGCCGACGGTGGGGAAGGCGAGCGCTGCGCGGTCCTCGTAGCCGCCGGGGTCCTTGGCGAACACCACGGCGAGCAGTGCGGCGGCCGCCACGAGGGCGGCCGAGCCGATCCCGATCCCCTTGAGGCCGGGGCTCACCGCGAGGCGGCGCCGCTCGCGCCGCCGCTCGGGGCCGGCCGGGGCTTCGGGGTGGGTGCGGACATCACCTTGCTGATCCACTCCAGCGCGCCCTCCCTCATCCCGCGTACGTACGACTTCCCGTTGTGCTCACCATCCTGGATCACCTGCAGCCTGGTGTGCACGGGGCCCTTGCCGTAGTCCTTCATGAACCGCTCGGCCTTCTCCCGGCCGGTTTCCGCGGTGCCGATCTGGAAGTTCACGTAGACGTCCGGGCCGCCCGCCGCGATCAGCTTCGCGGCGAGCTTCTCGGGGTTGTTCTCGTCCATGGCCTGCGTGTTTCCCTTCCACAGCGGGGAATCGGGGACGAAGTCGACCCCGCTCGCGATGGCCGCCTTGAAGCGGTCGGGGTACTTCAGGACGTGCTTGAAGGCTCCGAAACCACCCGACGAGGAGCCCATGAAGGCCCAGCCGTCGCGGGCGGTGAAGGTCCGGAAATTGGCCTTCGTGAAATCCGGGACGTCTTCGACCATCCAGGTGCCCATCCTGGGCCGGCCGGGGATGTCGGAGCCGTCGAAGTGGTGCTTGGTGTCGGCGTTGATCACCGGCATGACCAGGACGAAGGGCAGGCTCTTGCCGGACTTCACCCCGTCGCTCACGGCCTGCTGGAGGCCGAGGCCGGGGCCCGTCCCCCAGTAGTTCGTGGGGTACCCGCGGCCGCCGGGCAGGGAGATCAGGACCGGGAAGGCGCTGTCGGCGTACGCCGGGTCGTCGTACTCCTTCGGCACCCACACCCACACGTCGCCCGTGAACCCGGACTTCTTCCCCGTCAGGGTGGTCTTGGCGATCTGGGTGCCGTCCGGCAGCCGGGAGGTCCGGACGAACGAGGCCTTCGGCCCGGTCGGCATGAGCACGCCGGGCGCGGCGTGGGCGGCGGTGGAGGTCGCCTGCTGGGGCTTCCCGAAGGAAACGGGGTCGCCTATGTCCGAGAAGAGGCCGTAGTGGTACGCGGCCGCCCCGCCGCCCGCCACGAGGGCGAGCCCGAGCCCGCCGCTGATCAGGATCAGGCGCAGCCGGCGCTCGGGGCGGCGGCCCCCGGCCGCGGCGGCGCCGGCCCCGGTCCCGGTCCCGGCGGCCGGGTGCGCGGTCGTCGCACCGGCGCCCTCGGTCGTGGCGGCGGCTTCACCCTGCAGGTCTTGGTGCACGGATCGTTCCCGTTCCTTCTCCGGCGCCCTCTGGGGGCGCGGGTTGGACCGTTTGGTCCCCCCTTACATCCATAACAGAGGTATGAACGACCGGATGGGTTGCCTGGGACGGGGTGGGCGTGGCGAGGACCACGCCGGGGACGCGTGCCGTAGGCCGTGCGCGCGCCGGCCGCTCCCCCGCGCGGGTGCGTCCGATCGCGGTCAGCCCGCCTCGGGCTTCGGCCCCTTCAGCACCTTGCTGACCCACTCCAGCGAGCCTTCCTTCATGCCGCGCACGTAGTGCCAGCCGTTGTGCTCGCCGTTCTGGATGTCCCGGATGGTCATCTTGACCGGGCCCCTGGCGTACTTCTCCCGGAACTGCGTCATGCGCTCCTTGCCGCTCTCCTTGGTCCCGATCTGGAAGTTGATGTAGACCTCGGGACCGCCCGCGTCGATCAGCTTCTGGGCGAGCTTCTCGGGGTTGTTCGCGTCCATCTCCGCCTGGTGGCCCTTCCAGAACGGGGAGTCGGGGACGATCTCGCCGCCGCTGGCGATCACGGCCTTGAACTTGTCCGGGTGTTGCAGGACCTGCTTCATGCCGACGAAGGCACCGGAGGAGGAGCCCATGAAGGCCCAGCCGTCACGGGACTTGTACGTACGGAAGTTGGCGCGGGTGAAGTCCGGGACGTCCTCGGCGATCCACGTGCCCATCTTGGGCTGCCCGGGGATGTCGGAGCCGTCGTAGTAGTACTTCGCGTCCGGGTTGAGCACCGGCATGATCAGGATGAAGGGATGGCTGGTGCCGGCGCGGACGCCCTCGGTGATGGCCTTCTGGAGGCCGAGGCTGCGGTCGGCCCAGTAGTTGTTCGGGAAGCCGTTGCCGCCGGGGAGCGCGATGAGCACCGGGAAGCCGCTCTTGGCGTACTTCGGTTCGCCGTACTCCTTCGGCGTCCACACCCAGACGTCGCCCTCGAAGCCGGACTTGGCGCCCTTGAGGCGGGTCTTCGCGATGATCGTGCCGTCGTCGAGCTTGGCGGTCTGCTTGAACGGGGCGCTCGGACCCGTGGCCGGCTGCACGTCCGGGTCGCCGCTCGGCGCGGGCGGGCTCGCGGGGGCCTCGCCCGGGCTCCCCTGCGCCGCCCCGGCGTCGGCGGGCGGGGTCGTGCCGAAGCTCACCGAGGAGCCGTTGCCGGAGAACCAGTCCAGCTTCCAGGCGGCGAAGCCACCGCCGCCGAGGACGAGGACGCAGGCCATGGCCACGCTGGTCCACAGCACGCGGCGGGAGCGGCGGGGGCGCCGCGGGGGTTCCTGCGCACCGGGGCCGCCGGGGGGCCCGGGTATGTGCGGGGGGACGTAGGCCTCATGGGCGTGGGCCTGGCTGCCATCGGGCCGGTGTGCCCCCTGCTGGTCCTGCTCCTGCAGGTACTGCCCCTGCTGGTACTGGCCCTGCTGGTACTGGCCCTGCCCGTACTGCCCCTGCTGGTAGGCCGGGTACGGCGGGTGGGACTGGTACGGCTGGTCATCGGGCCGCGGGCGCTGCGGGTCCTGGTGCACGAACTTCGCTCCGAACGGTCATGACTGCCCCCCGGTGGGACAGAAGGGACTGGGATCCCCCTAGTCCTGATGTGTGAATCCCCCGGAAAGTTCCAAATCAGCGCAAAATCATGATCCGAATCCCGGGCAGCTCACTTCAGCGCGTCGAGGACCCCCGCGCACCGCCCGAGCAGTGCGATCAGCAGCTCCCGCTCCTCGCCGCTGAACTCCGCGGCGAGCGCCCGCTCCACCGCCACCGCCCCCGCGTCGGCCAGCTCCATCACGGAGCGCCCCTCCTCGGTGAGCCGGGTCTCCAGGACGTTGCGGTGCAGTTCGTGCGGGGTCCGTTCGATGAGGCCGCGCTCCGAGAGGTTCTTCAGCACGGTGTTCATGGTCGGCGGCGTCACCCCGCACAGGCGGGCGAGCGAGGCGGCGGAGACGCCGGGCTTCTCGGAGAGCCAGAGCAGCGCCGCGTACTGCGGAACCGTTACTGCGGCCGGCTTCACCGCCGTGTTCTTGGCCCCGAGGAGCGCCTGTTCGGCGCGCTTGATGTGGGAGCCGATGCGCTCCTCGGCGGGCATGGAGGTCATCTCCGCATCATAAAGCCCTTGCATGCATTAGAGCTCTAACTTAGATTCGTGCTCATCCAGAGAGAAGAGGTCATCCAATGACGAAGAAGCCGACGAGGAAGCCGAAGAAGAAGCTCCCGCCCGCCGCCGCGCTCACCCTGGCCGCCGTCATGACCCTCGGCGCGGCCCCCGCCGCCACGGCCTCGGGCGCCACGGCCTCCGGCGCCGACGCCCACGGCGGCCAGGGGTCCCGTACGGGCATCTCCACGGCCTTCACCCTGCCCGGCGAGAAGGTCTTCCCGGAGGGCATAGCCGCCGACCCCCGCACCGGCACGGTCTACGTCGGCTCCTACGCGAACGGCGCCGTCTACCGGGCCCGCTCCGGCGGGCGCGCGGCGGAGGTCTTCCTGCCGCCGGGCACCGACGGGCGCCACACCGCGAACGGACTGCGGGTCGACGGGCACGGGCGGCTCTGGGTGACCGACTCCACGTCGGGCGTCTCGGTCTACGACACCCGGTCGGGGGCCCGTACGGCCCACTTCGAGATCCCCGGGAGCGCGCCGCGCTTCCTCAACGACCTGGCCGTCACCCCGGACGGCACCGCCTACCTCACCGACAGCGTCCGCGCGGTGGTCTACCGGGTCACCCCGGAGCAACTGGCCGCCGGAACGGGCCCGTTGCTGCCCGCGTACGACCTGAGCGGGCACCTCGCCCCCTCCCCGGCGGGCAGCTTCAGCCTCAACGGCATCACCGCGGACCCCGCCGGGCGGTTCCTGCTCACGGTCGACATGACGGCCGGCGATCTGTACCGCATCGACCCGGTCTCCGGCGCGGTCTCCCGCGTGGCGCTGACCGGCGGGGACCTGAAGACCGCCGACGGCCTCGACCTCGCGCCCGGCGGGGTCCTGCGCGCGGCCCAGAACACGCGGAACACCCTGAGCCGCTGGCAGGTGTCGGCCGACGGCACCCGGGCCCGCCTGGTCCGCACCGTCACGGACCCCTCGCTCCAGATCCCGACCACGCTGGTCCGGGTGCCGGGGCGGACGCTCGTGGTGCGGTCCCAGTTCGACAAGGACGGCGGGGTGCTGCCCTCGACCGGCGCGCCGGTCGAGTTCACCGTCGCCTCGGTCCGCGGGTTCTGATCCGCGGGCAGGTCCCGTCGGCGGTCCCGGTCGGCGGTCTCCGGTCGGCGGTCTCCGGTCGGCGGGTCCCGCCGGCAGTCCCGTCAGCCCCGCAGGTAGGCCAGGACGGCGAGAACCCGGCGGTGGGACTCCTGCGCCGGGGGCAGGTCGAGCTTCATCAGGATGTTCCCGATGTGCTTGCCCACCGCCGCCTCGGAGACGGTGAGCCGGCGGGACACCTCGGCGTTGGAATGCCCCTCGGCCACCAGGGCGAGGACCTCCCGCTCGCGGGCCGTCAGCCGCTCCAGGGGGTCGCGCCGGCGGCTGATGAGCCGGCGCACCACCTCGGGATCGACCACGGTCCCGCCCGCCGCCACCCGCGCGACCGCGTCGAGGAACTCCTCCACCTGCCCGACGCGGTCCTTGAGCAGGTACCCGACGGCCGTCCCGTCGCCGGAGTCGAGCAACTCGGCGGCGTACGACCGCTGTACGTACTGGGAGAGGACCAGGACGGGCAGGTCCGGGCGGGTCTCGCGCAGCCGCACGGCCGCCCGCAGACCCTCGTCGGTATGGTCCGGGGGCATCCGCACGTCGGTGACGACGATGTCCGGCCGGTGCGCGGCGACGGCCGCTTCGAGCGCGGCGGCGTCGCCGACGGCGGCCACCGTGCGGTGGCCGAAGCGGGCGAGCAGCCCGACGAGGCCCTCGCGGAGCAGCACGGAGTCCTCGGCGAGGACCACGCGCAGGCCCGCCGGCGGGCCGACCGGTTCCGGAGCGCCTACGGCTCCTTCGGGGCTTTCGGTGCCTTCGGTGCCTTCGGAACGCAAGGGATCTCCACACGCAGCAGGGTCGGGCCTCCAGGAGGACTGGTCAGGGTCAGTCTGCCGTCCACGACGGACATCCGGTCGGCGAGCCCGGTGAGTCCGCTCCCCCGCCCCGCGTCCGCGCCGCCCCGGCCGTCGTCGGCCACCTCCAGGGTGAGGCGGGTTCCGTCGTGCCGGCCGGTGACGGTGATCCGGCCCGCCCCGCTGTGCTTGGCCGCGTTGGCGAGCGCCTCGCTGACGAAGAAGTACCCGGCGGACTCGGCCTGTTCGGGCAGCCGGCCGGGGAGAAGGAAGTCGGTGTCGACCGGGATCGGTGAGCGGTCGGCGATGTCGGCGACGGCGTCGGGCAGGCCCCGGTCGCTGAGCACCTGCGGGTGGATGCCGTGGACGAGTTCGCGCAGCGAGGTCAGCGCCTGCCCGGCCTCGGCGTGCGCGGCGGCCAGCTGCCCGGCGAGCGCGCTGCCCGGCGGGGCGTCGAGCCGGGCCAGGCCCAGGGTCATGGACAGGGCGACGAGCCGCTGCTGCGCGCCGTCGTGCAGGTCCCGTTCGATGCGCCGCCGCTCGGCGTCGAAGGCGGCCGCCAGCCGGGCCCGGGAGCTGGTCAGCTCGGTGACCTTGACGGCCAGGTCGCCCGGACCGGGGCCGAGCATCAGCCGGGCCAGGGCCGCGCGGGCCCCCGCGAGCACGCCGAGCCCGTAGAGGAAGAACGGGAGGAGGAGCAGTCCGGCGGCGGCGCACAGCAGCGCCTCCGGGTAGCCGGTGATGCCGTGGATCTTGAGGGGGTTGACCTGTTCGCCGTCGAGGGCGAGCAGGACGGGGGTCGCGATGAGGTCCGCGGGCAGGAAGAGCGCCGTGCCGACCGCGACCAGTTCCAGCGGCCACAGGACGGTCGCGGCGAGGAACGCGTACCCCAGTTCCCGCCAGGTCGCCTGCTCGCGGAAGCGGGTGGCGCCCCACGCCCTGAGCCCCGTACGGTCCGGGTCGCGGTGCGGGTCCGGCAGGGGTGCGGAGCCGGGGTCGAGGAGCCGCAGCCGGCGGCGCTCGACGGCCGCGAACGGTACTCCGGCCAGGGCGAGCGCGGCCAGCAGCGGCAGCCCGACGAGGACCACGGCGAGCACCGTCCCGGTGACGGCGAGCAGGGTCAGCACCGTGAACGCGAGGACACCGGTGATGCCGCCGGTGAGCAGGTAGGCGGCGGCGCGCCACGGCCGGGCGGTGCGCAGGTACCGGCCGGGGGCGACCGGGCCGGGGAGGGAAGGCGGCATGCGTTCACGGTAGGCGGCGGGCGGCGCCGGCGCGGTAGGGCTGGCCATACCCTCGGGACTCGCCCCTGCCCCGCTGACCGGGCGCCGCGCCGGCGGTTGGCTGGAGCCATGCTGAGAATCGCGTTGAGGTCGCTGCGGCGGCGCTGGCCGACACAAGTGGGAACGTTCGTCGCGGTGGCCCTGGGGGTCGCGCTGATGAGCGTCATGGGTCTGGGGCTCGCGGCGTCGGCGTCGCTGCCCTCCGGGGTCGAGGTGGTGGGCCTCAACTCGATGCTGGGCACCGCGGGCGGGGTGAGCTCCTTCGTGGCGGCGTTCGTGGTGGCGTCGACCTTCTCGTACGCCGTGGCCACGCGGCGGCGCGAGCTGGGGCTGCTGCGGCTGGCCGGGTCGACGCCCGGGCAGTTGCGGCGGCTGGTGATGACGGAGGCGGCGGCCGTCGGGCTGGCCGGATCCGCGGCCGGGCTCGTCCTGGGCCGGGAGGGCGCCCCGCTGATGGCCCGCTGGACGGTGGCGCAGGGGCTGGCGCCCGCCGGGTACGCGATCGGGGACCAGACCTGGCCGCTCCACGCAGCCTTCTGGACGGGACTGCTGGTCGCATGGTCGGGGGCGTACGCGGCTTCCCGGCGGGCGGGCCGGGTCGGTCCGCTGGAGGCGCTGCGCGAGGCCGTGACCGACGAGCGGCCCATGACGCCGGGGCGCTGGGCGGCCGGGGTCGGGCTGCTGCTGTGCGCGGTCGCCTTCGTGGGGTGGCGGCTCGGGTCGGACCCGGGCTCGCTGCTCAAGCGCAAGACGTACACCTGGCAGCCGATGCTGCTGATCTGCGCGTGCGGACTGCTGGCACCGGTGCTCGTACGGCCCGTCGTACGGCTGCTGATGTGGGTCCCGGTCCGGCTGACCTCCTATGCGGGCCGGCTGGTGCGGGCGAACGCCGCCGCCGGGATCCGCCGGACGGCCGCGGTGGCGGCGCCGGTGCTGGTGATGGTCGCGCTGACCGGATCACTGCTGGGCTCGGCCTGGACCCTGAAGGAGGCCAAGGCGGTGGAGGCCCGTGCCCGGACCGGCGCGGACTACGTGCTGACCGGCGGGCGGCTGCCGAACCCGGCGGCAGGACGGGGGTTGGCCGGCATACCGGGTGCGAGCGCCCTCGCGGTGGCCGACACCCGGCTGACGGTGCTGGAGGAGGGGTTCGTGAAGGTGTCGACGGAGGCCTTCGCGGTCGACCCGGCGGCGCTGGCCGAGGTCTCGCGGCTGCCGGTGGTGGCGGGCTCGGTCGCCGACCTGGACGACGGCGGCATCATCGTCACGCAGGAGTGGTGGCAGCACCGGGT
The DNA here is from genome assembly GCF_040612195.1 of Streptomyces sp. NPDC006450. Lineage (NCBI taxonomy): Bacteria > Bacillati > Actinomycetota > Actinomycetes > Kitasatosporales > Streptomycetaceae > Streptomyces > Streptomyces sp. NPDC006450. Next base: position 49,237 of record NZ_JBEXPT010000025.1, read on the forward strand.
CGGGGACTCGGTACCGCTGTGGCGTGCGGACGGCACCGCGGCCCGGCTGCGGATCGTGGCCGTGATGCGGACGGGTACGGGCGACAACGGGGCCTACGTGACCCCGCGCAACGCGCCCGGCGCCAACGTCTCCCGCATGGAGGTCAGGGCGCCCGCGTCCGCGGATGCGGCGGTCCGTGAGGCGGCGGCCCGCTACGGGGCCACGGCCCACACCAAGGAGGAGTGGCTGACGGCGACGCACCCGCGCACGAACCGCTTCACGGTGCTCGGCTACGTCCTGGTACTGGGCATCGCCCTGGTCTACACGGCGATAGCGCTCGCCAACACCCTGCTGATGGCCACCTCGGACCGGGCCGGCGACCTGCGCCTGCTCCGGCTGGCCGGGGCCACCCGCGGCCAGGTGCTCGCGGTGACGACGGCCGAGTCCCTTCTGGCGGCGGCGGTCGGCGCCCTCCTGGGGACGGCGGTCACCGCGGTCAACCTGGCGGGCATGCGCGCCGCCCTCGCGGTCCTCGGCGTCGACTCGCCTGTGGTCGTCCCCTGGCTCCCGATGGGAGCGGTCGCCGGTGTCTGCGCCGCGCTCTGCGTCCTGTGCACCCTGCTGCCGGCGGCCCGCGCCCTGCGCCGCCGGACGGGGCGGCGCAGGGCGCGGTCGGGTGAAGTGCCCGCTGTCGGCGCCGGGTCGGCCTCGGGCTGAGGTCCCGGCGGCCTGGCGGACCCGGCTCAGTCCAGGGTCGGGGCCTGGCGCAGGATCTCGACCTCCAGGCGCTGGAGCGCGGGGCTCGACGAGATGCCCAGGTCCTCGGCCATGCGCCGCTGGTGCAACCGCAGCACCGAGAGCGCGTCGGCCTGGCGTCCGGCCCGGTACAGGGCCAGGCTGAAGAGTTCGCAGCCGTATTCGCGGAGCGGGTGGGCCTGCGTGAAGCCCGCCAGTTCCGAGACGGCCACTTCGTGGGCGCCCACGGCGATCAGGGCCGCACAGCGGCCCTCGACCACCGAGAGGCGCAGTTCTTCCAGGCGCACGACCTCGGGCGACACGTGGGTGGCATCGGAGACCTCCGCGTACGCCTCCCCGCGCCACAGGGCCAGCCCGGCCTCGAACTCCTCCAGGGCCCGCTGCGGGTCACACCGGTCCAGTGCCTGCCAACCGGCGGTCGCGCACTTGCCGAACCGGTGCGCGTCGACGTCGACGACGCTGCTGTCGAGTAAATAGCCGCGGCCCCGGGTGCGCAGTACCTTCGCCGGCTTGCGCGGCGCGCGGTCGGGCTCCAGCACCCGCCGCAGGTTGGCGATGTAGGCGTGCAACGAGGAGATCGCCGACTGCGGCGGCTGACCGTCCCACAGCGCTTCCACCAGGACGTCGACCGAGACGGGCTGGCCCACCTGGCTGACCAGCAGGGTGAGTGCGGCCCGCTGCTTCGTCGCCCCGAGGTCCACGTACCGACCGCCGATGGTCGCCTCGATCGGGCCCAGCACCCGGAACTCCACCTTGGCGGGCGGTAGGTCCCTGGCCTCCTCGGGATCCTCCTGCGCCCACCGGACACCGCCGTGCGACTGCGGAGCGGGCGGCTGGGGCGCGACGGCGTGCGCTCCAGTCCGCTCGCGGGCCATCTCGAAGACGGCGGCCGGTGGCGGCGACTGGAGATCGAGCTCCAGCGCCATCGTGAAGTACATCTTCAAGGTCTCGTTCGCCTGCCGGAGTTCCCGTACTTCCCGCTCCAGCTCGGCGACGCTCCGCGTGCTCCTGCTACTGCCTCCCAAACGCTGTCCGACCACAATGTCCGTACCACGTCTACCGCCGCCCCTGAGGTCCGCGGTCAACACACCGAAATCAATTTCTTCGTTCACTGCCTCTGTACTCATCAAGCTCCCCCGAAAGATGCGTACGCCCCGGCCTGAGCCGGATGACGAGAGTCGTCACCTCTACACCAGGAAGGATCCAGCATGGCGATCAAGAATGACAACCCTCGTTGAAAATCTTGGCAGTTGAACTTTGGCCAGCCGGAAGCCGTATGCCCGAAAAGGTAGATCCGGGCAACGTTCGGAATGCCGCGCTCCTGCGTGCGGTGACGTTCCGCTCGTCAGTGATCATGCTCGGAGCGCCGGGGCGGGTTCATTCTGCTTCCCCTCCGTCCGGCGCTCCGCAAATAGGACCCGTCGACTACCGCGCGAAGATCAGCGTGGTCGGCGAAGGCGTGGTCTGGAAGGTGATTTCACCGAAGCCGGCCTTGGTGAGCCAGGCGTGGTAATCGGCCCGGCGCCAGGTGCCTCCGTGCCTGCTCTTGAGCAGCATTTCCGAGGCGAAGGTGAGCGCGAAGGCGGGGCCGCTGCGGTCGTCCTCGACGATGTAGTCGGAGACGACCAGTGTGCCGCCGGGCTTCAGGGCGCCCCGGGCCTTGGCGAAGATCTCGATGTTCTCCTCCGGCCCTTCCTGATGCGCGATGTTGGAGTACATCACGACATCGTGCGCGGAGTCCCCGAATCCGGTGGTGTGGAAGTCCCCGTCGATGTAGCTCATGCGATCGCCCACGCCCCGCTCCCCGAGCAGCCGGCGGGCGATCGAGTTGATCGGCTCCCAGTCGAGCTGGGTGGAGCGCGCCTCGGGGTTCAATTCCAGCCAGATGCCCGAACAGATGCCCGAGCCGCCGCCGATGTCGAGGATGGAGATCTCCCCGGCCTCCGACAGCCGCAGCGTCTCGGCGGCGATCTTGGCGACGGGAACCGACTGCGCGGCGATGGCCTGGACGAGGTTCTCCCAGTGCGGGTTGTCGGCCACCTCCACGACCGCGTCGGCCAGCGGGCCGCCGGCGCGGACGACCTCGGGCAGCACCGAAAGACTGGCCAGGTGGCCCATCTTGAGCTTGGCGAACCCGCTCAGCGACTCGGCCCGTCCCTCCACCAGGAAGGCGGACGCCTCGGCGGTGTTGCGGTAGCCGTTCGCGTCCACCTCGACCAGGCCGATGCTGACCAGACCGTCGAGGAGCGCCTGCGCGCCCCGCTCCGAGATCCCGGCGAGGTCGGCCAGGTGGGCGGCGGAGTTGGCGCCGTCCTCCAGGTGCGTGAACAGGGAGTAGTTCGCCGCCGTACCCAGGATGCCGGTCGCCCAGTACCCCGTGATGAGCTGCATGATCCGATCAGACGTCGGCTGGCTGTCCGTCATGCCGTCCCCACCATGCTTCCCGAGAGCTGACGCGGCACCGACAGGGTGGCCGGCTTCGCTTCCGTGTGCTGCGGGGCGGCCGGAACCCAGCTCCCCAGGACCATTTCGGCGGTGATTCCGGGACCGAATCCGGCGATCACACCGGTGGATCCCGTCGTCAGGCGCTCGGCTTCTTCGAACTGCCGGCGAAGGGCGTCGAAGACGACGGCGCTGGCGATGTTCCCGTATTCGGTCAGCGTGGACCAGCTGTGACGGAAGACCGTCCGGTCCACGTTGAGGAACTTGGCGAGGTCGTCCAGAATGCGGGGGCCGCCGGCGTGGATGATGTAGAAATCCAGATCACCGATGTCCCAGCCGTGGAGCGCGGCCAGATCGCCCAGCACCGGAGCGATCGGTTCCATCGTCCCGGGGACCCGCCGGTCGAGCTGGAAATGGAATCCGGTGTCGCGGACGGAGTACGAGATCCAGTCCTCGGTGTTCGGAATGAGGTAAGAGGCGTTGCGCTCCAGCAGGACGCCGGCGCCGCCGCTGCCCCGCACCACCGCGGCCGCGACCGCGTCACCGAACAGCCCGTCCGACAGCAGGGAACCGACATCGTCGGCATCGGGCTGGTAGCACAGCGAGCACAGCTCGCAGGAGACGATCAGGACGTTGCTCTCGGGGTGCGCCACGCAGAAGTCGTGGGCGCGGTTGATCGCCGCGCCACCCGCCGCGCAACCGAGCTGCGCGATGGGGAGCTGTCGCGTGTCGTAGCGGAACCCCATCTCGTTGATCAGCCACGCGGTGAGCGAGGGCATCATGAACCCGGTGCACGAGACGTAGATGATCGCGTCGATGTCCGTCGCCACCAGGCCCGCATTCTCCAGGGCCTTTTCTATGACTTCCGGGCACCGCTTCTTCGATTCGATCTCGTAGATGCGGTTGCGTTCCTGGAATCCGGGGTGGCGCAGCGTCTTCTCGATCGGCTGGACCAGGTGCCGCTTCCGCACCCCCGTGTTCTCTATCAGTCGAAGGGCCAGCGGAAGCTGCGGCTTGCCCGCGTGTGCTTCCCTGGCGAATGCCAGAGTGTCTTCCATCGTGATGATGTGTTCCGGCACGCTCACCGAAGGCTTACATAGAATTGGCATACCTGGCATCTATCTCTCTGATGTAGAGAATTTCTGCTGCCCTCACAGCGTGTACGTTCCCCAACATCGCGTATGGCGCTTGCTACTGGCTTGGCGGTGACTTGCCGTTCACCGAGGCCTTTCACCGCGCGGATTGGGGCGGATCGGCCCGCGGTCAAGTTGGCCGAAACTCGCCGTCTGCGGGACCCGGAAACGACGGAGCCCCGGCCGGGGACGGCGACCCTCAAGGTCGTCCGCCCCCGGCCGGGGCTCCTCGCGACGCCGGGAATCCCGGCGCCGCCCTGTCCGCTCCCGCTACTGCGCCTGCGCCTGCGCCTGCGGAGCTCCGCCCGCGTCGGCCAGCTCCCGGTCCACCAGGGCCGATGCGGCACCGGTGTACCGCTCCGGGTCCAGCAGCCGGATGATCTGGGCATCCGTCAGGTGCCGCCTCACCTTGGGCAGCGCGCCCAGGACGGCGGCCAGCGAGCCGCCGGTGCGGTCCGCCTCGGCCGAGGCCCGGGTCAGCAGCTCCTTCGCCTCGGCCTTGCCGAGGCGGGGGGCCAGGACGGCGGACATGCGCTCCGAGACCACTTGGCTTCCTGTCAGCATCAGGTTCTCCCGCATCCGTTCGGGCCGTACGACCAGCCCCTCGGTCAGTTCCACGGCGGTGTGCGCGGCGCCGCCGGCCAGCCGCAGGCACTCGCGCAGCAGCTGCCACTCGGCGTGCCACACTCCGGCCGAGCGCTCGTCCTCACAGACCAGACACTGCGTCACCCCGGCTGCGATCACCGGCACTTGGAGTGCGGCGCTGCGGATCAGGGTGGCCAGGACGGGGTTGCGCTTGTGCGGCATCGCCGAGGACGCGCCGCGCCCTTCCACGGCGGGTTCGCCGACCTCACCGACCTCGGTCCGGGTCAGCGACTGCACGTCCACGGCGATCTTGCCCAGGGCGCCCGTGACGAAGGCCAGGGCGGCGGCGAGGTCGGCCATCGGGGTGCGCAGCGCGTGCCACGGCAGCGGGGGGCGGGCCAGGCCGGTCTCGGCCGCGTAGGCGTCCAGGAGCCGGTCCACGTAGGCGTGGCCCGCTCCGGGCTCGGCGAACTCCAGGTATCCGGCCAGGGTGCCGGCGGCCCCGCCCAGCGATACCGGCAGGCCTCCGTCGAGTACGGCGGCCACCCGGTCCCGGGCGTCCAGCAGGAGCCTGCGCCAGCCGGCCGCCTTCAGGCCGAAGGTGGTGGGTACGGCGTGCAGGGCGAGGGTGCGGCCCGCCATGGCGGTGTCGCGGTGCCGGGCGGCGAGGACCGCCAGGGCCTCGGCGGACCGTTCCAGGTCCGCGCGGATCAGCCGCAGTGTGCGGTCGGCGACCAGCATGGCGCCGGTGTCGAAGACGTCCTGGCTGGTGGAGCCGTGGTGGACGAACTCGGCGGCTTCCGGCGACTCCACTGCGACCAGCCGGGTGAGTTCCCGGACCAGTCCGACCACCGGGTTCGCGGTCTCCCGCGCGACCAGCGCGAGCGCGCGCACGTCCAGCAGTTCGGCCCGCGCCACGCGGCTGATGACGGCGGCCGCCTCGGCGGGCACGGTGCCGGCCTCGGCCTGGGCGCGGGCGAGGGCCGCTTCGGCGTCGAGCATGGCCTGCAGCCAGGCCTGGTCGGAGGTGGCGGCCTCGGCGGGCGTGCCGGCCCGGACCGGGGACAGCAGTCCGGCGTCGGGGCCGTACCCGGCCCCGGCCGGCGCCGTGCCCGGCGCGCCCGCTCGGTCGTCGGCTGTCATGCGTTCACCTCGACGGGTTCGGTGGGGGCGTGCCGGTGCCCTCCGGGCGGACCGGCGTGGGCGGACAGGGCGAGTACGGCGCAGGCGATGGCGTCCGCGTCGCCGAGCGTCATGGAGTTGACCCCGGGGCGGCTCCCGGCTGCGGTCACCCAGTGCACCGCCTCGGTGGGCACGCCGTAGGCGAACCGGCGCGGGTGTGCCCGGCCTTCGGCGTCGACCAGCCGGTAGGGGCGCTCGGTCACGGCCAGGCCCTTGGTCTCGTACGCGATGCCGCAGGCGCCCTCGATGCGGTGGCGGGCGGCCTGCCCGCTCTCCAGCAGGTCCCGCAGCAGCGGGTCCGCCGTGCGCGGCAGGTCGGGCTCCGGCAGCCGGGCCTCGATGAGGGCCGTGGCCGCGACCGGGGGGCCGGGAACGAGGTCGGAGGTGACCGTGAAGACGGCCCGGTCCGCGCCGTCGCGGGCGCCCGCGGACGGGGACGGCTCCGCGGACGGGGCGTGCAGCCGCACGCCGGGGCCGAGGACCTCCACGACCCCCGCCTCGATCAGTGCGATCAGTTCCTCGATGCGCGAGGCGGGCGGCCCGATGGACAGGAACGCGTTGAGCGGGGTGTACCAGCTCTGCAGGTCGTCCCGGTAGGAGGCGCCCTCCAGCTTTCCGTGGTCGACGGCCAGGCGTATCTCGTTGCGCAGGTCGCGCAGGACGTCCAGGGCGGACTTCAGCGGGCCGTGCACGTTGCCGGCCCTGGCCTGGCGCACGTCCTCGGCCAGGTGGCCGAGGAGCCAGGCCCGGTGGCCGGCGCGGTCGCCCAGGTCGTGGCCGCGGTAGGGCCGGGCCAGTGTCTCCCAGTCCCAGCGGTCCTCCGGGGCGATGCCGGCGGAGTCCAGCAGCCGGCCCTCGGACTCGGCGTCCGGCGCGGCCAGGTAGTGCTCGACGAAGGATTCACGCTGCCGCTCCCGTCCCCGGGCCGCGAGCAGGGCGCCGTAGTAGACGCCCTCCACCTCCTTGGCTATCAGCGGCCACAGGTCGGTGAGGAAGTGCAGCCGTTCGCCGTCCGCCGCGCGCCGGTGCATCCGGTCGATGGCCTGCGGGGTGAGCAGCCGTGGCTCGTGGCGCTCGTACGGGCCCTTCTGGTTCTCTCCGCGTGCGTGGTACGGCACTCCGCGCCGGGAGCCCGCGACGATCTTCGGCTCCCGGCCCGAGGGCAGGTAGCGCAGCACGTCGCCCTCGCGCGCGAAGGAGCCGCCGCGGCCCTCGGTGAGCAGTGCGAGGACGTCGAAGCAGTTCAGCCCGAGGCCGCGGACGAAGACCGTCTCGCCCGGCGCCACCACGGACAGGTCCACGTCCGCGGGGTTCGATGGGGCTATGTAGGTCAGCCCGTGCGCGGCGGCGGCCTCCGCGAGCGCGCTCTCGCCCGGGGTGGGCCTGGCGGGCACGTGGCCCAGGGAGAGGACGACGGCGTCCAGGCCGGTGAGCCGTGTGCCGTCCGCCAGCTCCAGGGTCTGCGGACCGCCGTGTCCGGCCTCGTCGGTCAGGGCCACGGCGCGGGTGCGGTGCTCGACGATGGTGACGTGCTCGGGCGCGGCCGCGGTCACCACGCGGAAGGCGTCCTCGAGGTAGGCGCCGTAGAAGGCGCGGGTGGGGTAGTCGTCCGGGCCCAGCCGGCGGGCCTCGGCCAGCGCCTCGGCGGGGAACCGGTCCCGTACCGCGGGCTCTTCGGCGCTGCGGGCGAGGTCGGCCGCCCACTCGTACAGGCTGGGGCCCTCCTCGACGGGGCCGTCCATCAGCACGCTGTGGTCGGTGTAGACGGTGACCTGCGAGGCCACGGTGTTCATGAGCAGCTGGCGCGGCTGCTCGGTGCGCCACACCCTTCCGGGGCCCGGTGCGTGCGGCTCGACGACGTGCACGGTCACCGCGTGGTGGGACGGGGATTTGCGCTCGTTGGCACAGAGCCGCTCCAGGACCGCGAAACCGCGCGGCCCCGCGCCGACAAGGGAGACCGTAAGCACCAACACTCCTCAAACACAGGTTCCGGCTCGGTCAGGGACGTACGGGGAGAGGCGCGGGCGTCGCAGAGGGGGGACGCGCTTCACGAGGCGGCGCGGCAGCAGCCGAGTCCTGCTGCCGCGCCCGGGGTTCAGCGGCCGCGCGCGTGGGTGCGCAGCTCGGTCCGCAGGACGCTCACGACCCGCTCGACCTGGGCCTCGCTCAGCTCGGCGTGCATCGGGATGGCCAGGTTGCGCTGGAAGAGATCGGCCGAGACAGGGCATTTGCGCTTGGACTGGTACACGGGCTGCACGTGGGTCGCCCAGGTGCCGTGGCCGCAGCCGATGTCCTGGGCGCGCAGCGCGGCGGCGAGGCCGGCGCGGTCCACCCGCGGGTCGAGGGTGACCATGTAGGACTGCCAGGCGTGGGTGCGGTCCTCGGGCACGTGAGGGAGCCTCACGAGCTCTTCCTCCGCGAGGAGTTCGCCGTACTGCGCGGCGACGGCGCTCCGGCGGACCAGCAGTTCGTCGATCCGGCCCATCTGCACGCGCAGGATCGCGGCGGCGATGTCGGACATCTTGTAGTTGTAGCCGATGTCGGTGAACTCGGGGATCGGCAGGCCGACGATCTGCGACTGGTCGAAGATGCTGCCGATGCCGAAGGAGGACCGCAGTCGGGCGTCCTGCCCGATGACGGGGTCGGCGGAGAGCAGCGCCCCGCCCTCGCCGCTGCTGGCGCCCTTGCGTCCGTGGAAGGACAGGCAGGCGACCGGGGCGAGCGTGCCGGCCTGGCGCCCCTGGTAGGTGGCGCCGACCGAGCAGGCGGCGTCCTCGACCACGAACAGTCCGTGGCGGTCCGCGATCGCGTTCAGCTCGGTGTAGTCGGCGGGCAGGCCGACCGTGTCCACCGCGATGATGCCGACGGTGCGCGGCCCGATCAGGCTCTCCACCGCCTGCGGGTCCACGGTGCCGGTGTCGGCGCGCACGTCGGCGAAGACGGGGACGGCGTCGACGTAGCGGACCGCGTGGGCGGGGGCCGGGAAGGTGTAGTCGGCGACGATCACCTCGTCGCCGGGCTCGACGCCGAGGGCGAGCATCGCGAGGTGGAGCGCGGCGCCGCAGTTGCTGAGCGAGACGGCGTCACCGACCCCGTAGCGCTCGACGAGCTGGGCCTCCAGCGCCTTGCCCTGCGGGCCCTGGCCGGCCGGCCAGCCCGAGGAGAACACCTCGGCGACGGCGGCCAGTTCCTTCTCTCCCAGACTCGCGTGAACGAGGGGAATTCTGTCCATGGTGGTCACCTCTCGTTACGCCGTGCGGTCGGTCGTGGACCGAAGATTCGGAAGGACGGGCGGTTCGAAGCGCAGGGGCGTGATCTGGTTGACGTCATAGCGTTCGCGCATCAGCCGGACGGCCGCGGCGTCCACCGAGGGGCCCGCGGAGAAGATCTCGACGATCTCCTCGAAATAGTGCTCGTGATCGGGCGAGGGGTAGCTCTGGAAGAGCATGCGCGCCGGTTCGTCCGAGGCATTGCGGAATGCGTGCGGGGTGCCCGGGGGGACGAACATGCAGCTGCCGGCGGTCGCGCGGACGGCTTTGTCCCCGGCGGCGGATTCCCAGTTGCTCCATCGGTCCGTCGTGCGTTCGGCGGGCTCGAACGCCAGGAGTTCCAACTCCCCTTCCAGGACGTAGAAGAACTCCTGCGACTGGGTGTGCGTGTGCGCACCGACGTCGAAGCCCGGCGGCACGATCACTTCGAAGACAGAGATGGAAGAGCCGTCCGCCGCAGTGACCTTGAAGGTCACGTCCTGTGCCTTCGTGACCAGCTTTCGCCCCTGGCCGGGTGGAACAATTAGCCCGCTCATGTGATTGATTTCCTCGTAGTCGCTGCGAATTCCCGCTCGAGGGCGAGCGGCCCGACGGCCTCTGACACGGGCCGACGAGGCACGTCAAGGCCCGCCTGTTTCAAGCTGGTTGACTGGAGGGGCGGGGTTCCTCCCCGCCCCTCGCGAGGGCCGCACCGCGTGCCGGACGGACGGAGGTGCGATGCGAAGACATTCGGGGGGAACGGCCCGACCCGTCTGACGGCTTTAGGCCGCCCCCTCTATGTGCGTACCCCGGAACCCCTGCGTCCAGAGCTCCGATTAATGGGTTGCACGAAGAGGATCACCGAGCCGGGACGGATTCGTCAAGGGCCCCCTTCCACCCACCTAGAATTCCCCAAGTCGAATTGACACACAACGACTGGCCTGCCGAATTGATCGGTATCGCATTGTCCGGACGGCCCATCGGACGCCGCCCCCTCACCCCCCGGCGACTCCCCGCCACGACGATCGGCGACTTCCGGACAGGCTGGCTCAACCAGCCCTGCCGAAGGAGCATTTCGCGGCACACGACAGAGGCCGGAGACCGGCTGGGCAGGGCGCCGGCGCACCCTGGCAGGCCACCACGCATTACAGCCGATGGCCCGTGCCCGCGCCAACCGGCGACTTGGCCGCGACTGTTTTGCGGATTGGTATCGGCTTGCCTCCAAGCCAATACCAATCCACCCCTCAGTCCCCGGCAAGCCATTTGACCGAAGATGACCGTCGCAGCTCGGAGAGCCCGAAATCCTGCGGCCTGAATTCATGAGTTCCCGGTGGCCGGATCAGTGACCCGGCACCGCGCCGGGCCCGAGGCCGGGAGCCCGCGCGCGCCGGCGCCACCACATCGAAGTGACTGCCAAGGAGAACGTCGTGTTCAAACTTCCCGCGGAACCAGACCGGCCGACGCCGCAGGCCCCCACCGGGAGCACGGACGTGGACCGTGACGCCTTCGACGATCTGCTGGCCCGGGTCGGCGTCGCGATCGATGACCTCCTGAAGGCCGAGACCGAGCGCTGGGGGGCCGTCGACGCCCGCGTGGCGGTCCCGGTCGAGGCGGTCGCGGACATCGTCAGGGCGGGCGGGAAGCGGCTGCGCCCCGCCTTCTGCATCAGCGGCTACCTGGCGGCCGGCGGTACGGCGGACCCCGAGGACACGGAGACGGTCGTCTCGGCGGCGGCCGCGCTGGAACTCCTGCACGTGTTCGCCCTCATCCACGACGACATCATGGACAACTCCGACACCCGGCGCGGGACCCCCACCGTGCACGCCAGGCACGCCGCCCTGCACGCGGAAAACGGCTGGGCGGGCGAGCACCGCCGGTTCGGCGAGGGCATCGGCATCCTGGCCGGCGACCTGGCGCTCAGCTACGCCAACCGGCTCGCCAGCGGGCTGACCGGCCCCGCCCTGCAGACCTGGAACGACCTGGTCACCGAGGTGATCATCGGCCAGCAGCTGGACATCGCCCTCGCCGCGGAGCTGACGCCGGACCCGGCGCTGTCCCGCTGGGTCGCCGTCTGCAAGTCCGGCCGCTACACCATCCACCGGCCCCTCGCCCTCGGGGCGGCCATCGCCGGACGGCCCGAACTGCAGGTGCCGTTCGAGGAGTACGGCGTCGCGGCCGGCGAGGCGTTCCAGCTCCGCGACGACCTGCTCGACGCCTTCGGCGACGGGGTGGCCACCGGCAAGCCCGCCGGGCTGGACCTCGTGGAGCACAAGATGACCCTGCTGCTGGCCCTGGCGGCCACCAAGGACGAGCGGGTGGCCCGGCTGGTGGAGGACGGCAGGAGCGGCGGCGGCTGGGATCCGGCCGAGCTGCGGGAGGCACTGCTCGCCTCCGGCGTCCGCCAGGAGGTCGAGGAGCAGATCGACCAGCTCGTCGCGACCGCCTGCGCGGCGCTCGACGACGCGCCGCTGGCGGACGACTGGCACAAGCGCCTGATCAAGATGGCCGAGCAGGTGGCCTACCGCGACCGCTGAGCCGACGAAGCACCGGGGCCGGCCCGGAACTCCCGCCCGAAGGCGGAGAGTTCCGGGCC